>JANMSY010000374.1:0-12392 GCA_031389865.1 Anaerolineales bacterium
GTTCCCTGATCGTGATGGAAGACCCGAGCGTCCTTACCGAATTTGGAGAAGACAGCGATCCGCTGGCAGAAATGCTCGCACAGGATTGGGGAATCACGTTTGACAATGATATTGTGATTGACCTGAACAGCCCACAACCCACGACAGCTGCCGCGGCATTTTACGATTCAACGCATCCAGTCACGGTAAACATGAACAATCTTGTGGCATTCTTCCCCTTCACTCGCAGCCTTGGCATGACAGGCGCGAAGGAGGAGGTAACTCTCATCCCGATCGTTCAAACGAATGAACGTTCGTGGGGCGAGACGGATTTTCAAAGCCTGACCGATGGTGGGCAGGTCGCATTGGATGAAGGTGAAGCCCAGGGTCCACTTACGCTGGCAACAGCCGCGGAAAACACCGCCACAAAAGCACGCGTGGTGGTATTCGGTACATCCTCGTTTGCAGTGGATCAGATGTTCGATGCCTATGGCAATGGCGATATGTTCGTCAACTCCGTGGACTGGTCTGCGGAACAGGAAGACATAGCGAATATCACACCCAGGGCAACCATTGAACGCACCTTCAATGTGCCCACGGGGATCCACTGGATACTGATCCTGCTCAGTTCAATCTTCATCATCCCGGGTCTGGTTCTGCTCGGCGGAGTTTCCACCTGGATGGCACGTCGGCGGCAGGGATAGTGTATGATTCGCCGCCCAACTGTCGTCTATATGGTGATCTTGCTTGCTCTCGCAGGCGCGTACTACTATCTTAACAACCGCGACCAGCCCGCCGCGGATATTTTGGTCACCCCTGGACCCACTGACCAACCCACTTATTTATTTACCGCGGAAAGCGGTATCCCCACAAGCATTCGTGTCCAGGCAGCGTCAGGAGAAACGGTCGAAGTAGCCCGTGACGCGGATAACGCCTGGGCCTTGATTCTGCCCATCGAAGCAAAGGCAGAACAGGGTGCGTCTGAAGCGGCGGCCAGTCAAGTCACCACCCTGCGTGTCCTGGATGTGGTACCCGATGTGGATCCTGAAATAGTGGGGTTGAAAGTGCCGGAATATCTGCTGACCGTGAAATTCAACAACAGTGTGGAACGAACCTTGAACATAGGTGTTGTCACTCCAACAGAAAGCGGATACTATGTGCAGGATGCTTCAGGAGGCGATGTGCTTATTGTAAGTAGAGGCGCAATCGACTCCCTGCTGGGGCTGCTGACGGCTCCTCCCTATCTGGAGACGCCGATGCCCAGCCTACCTGCAACTGATACCTCACCTGCCGAGACTGTCACCCCTCAACCGTAACATTTCGCATATATAAGCGTCTATAAAAGAGCAATAAAAGACTCTTGAAATTCACTTGAAAAAAGTGTATTCTGAATATAAAAAGAAAATGGACCAGTAACCGCATGGATGTAGATAAAATATTGATGGTTGACGAAGAGGAAGAATTTTCAGCGATAGCGCGCCTCGTTGAGTTGGGGCGCCAAAAGGGGTATATCACGCTTGATGACATCCTGCACTTCTTCCCGGAAGCCGAACAGGATGTTGAGCAACTCGAAGAAGCCTTTTCGGCTTTATTAAGCGCGGGGATTCCATTTGTGGAAGATACTGCCACCGCGGAACCCACGGAGGACGAATTGGTCGCCGTGGAAGAAACTGAGACCGAACCCGAGGTGGACCTTTCCCTCGACGATTATCTGGCGAATATCGACACGGACGATACGATTGGTCTATACTTAAAAGAGGTAAGTCGTGTTCCGCTTCTGAACGCGGAAGAGGAAGTGAGACTTGCCCAGCGCATCGAACGTGGACGAATGTCCCGCGAAGAACTGGCAAAGGGAAATGCCAGTCCCCGCCGCCGCACCGAATTACGCAAGTTGATCGAGGATGGCTGGGCTGCCCGTGAGCACCTCATCACAGCGAACTCCCGTCTGGTGATCTCAGTTGCGAAAAAATATATGGGACGCGGTGTGCCTTTCCTCGATCTTATCCAGGAAGGCAATATAGGTCTGATCCGTGCAACGAAGAAATTCGATTACCGACGTGGACATAAATTCTCAACGTATGCAACATGGTGGATCCGGCAGGCTGTGACACGCGCGATTGCCGATCAGGGACGCACGATCCGTGTGCCGGTTCATATGGGCGATCAGATCAACAAGCTTCTGCGTGTTCAGCACCAGTTGACACAGCGTCTCGGACGTGAACCCAGCGTCGAGGAACTCGCTGCAGCATTAGACGTGCCACCCAAGAAAGTGGAGAACATGATCCAGGTTGCGCGACGTCCGCTTTCGCTGGAGACACCCACGGACGATGAAGAAGATTCAGTGCTTGGCGATTTCATCGAAGACGATGAGGCTCCGCCGCCCGATGACACTGCAACCTATAACCTGCTGCGCGAACATCTGGGCGAAGTGCTGAATGCACTGCCACCACGCGAGGTCCGCATTTTGCAGCTACGCTATGGCTTGCTTGATGGTCAAGCCTATACACTCGAAGAAGTCGGACGCAAGATGGGCGTGACGCGCGAACGCGTGCGCCAGATCGAAGCACAAGCTCTGAGCCGCCTGCGACATCCGTCGATCCGACGTAAGTTGCGCGACTATTTGGGTGAGTAGGATAATTGCTTCTACAAACTGGCTCGGCCGTACAGGTCGAGCCAGTTTTCGTAACAGGGGTTATGGGTATAATCCCGTCAACCTAATTTTCCACTATTTTGATAGCCGCACAGAGCGACACAACAATGAGCCAGAAACTATCCCCTCGCATCCAGCAATTTTTCCCAAACGTAAATGCAAGTCTTGTTATCATCCTGTTTGTGGGCGCACTGACAGTCGGCCCCAGAATGTTGAACATAGACGGCGACCTGCCGCGGCACTTACTCATGGGAAAGGTGGTATTGGGGACAGGTGTCGCTCCCACGCAGGAAATATTTTCCTACCCTTATGCAAACAAATCCTATGTACCGCACGAGTGGCTGGCAGGTGTAATTTACTATGCCCTGTTTTATCTTCTAGGTTTAAACGGGGTTGTTCTTCTGGCCAGCGGACTCATTGCAGGCAGCTTTGGAGTGATTTACTCGGAGGTGCTGCAAGAGAAACACCGAAAAATTCCACCTTTCCTGCTCATTATGTTGGGAGCATCCGTCACATCTATTCATTGGGTAGCCCGACCTCACCTGTTTACAATGCTTTTCTTAGCAACATGGTTGGTTTTGGTTGATCGATTAAGCCGCGGTGTTTCCGTAAAATTTTGGGTTTTTCCAGCCTTGATGCTTTTATGGGCAAATATACATGCCGAATTTATTTCCGGCTTCCTTGTTCTCGTCGCATATCTGGGTGGATGGGTTTGGCAATACATGTTCACTCGAGCAACCCTCGCCTTCGAAAGAGTAAAGAAATTCATGATTGTCACAATCTTATCCTTCACAGTTTCGTTACTTAACCCGACTGGCTTTCGAATATGGGACACTGTGGTTGGCTACATAAACAATCGTTATCTGATGGCGCGCATTGTCGAGACTCGTCCGCCGGACTTTGCGCGTGCCGAGTACTGGCCTCTATTGATCCTGCTTGGTATTTCGGTCCTTTTCCTTTTTATAAAACGAGGAGAGTTTACCCCTGCTCATTTTTTTCTCATGACAGGTTTTGGCATGATGAGCTTGGTTTCAGCGAGAAATTCTCATTTGTTTGGTATCGTTGCCCCCTTTATACTTTGTATGGCAATACAAGAAAGAGGTTCCATTGGCCCCATTAATAAAATTGAAGAAATGGTTACAAAGATGGAAGGTCAGATCACGGGATATTTTTGGCCCATTATTGTGACCATCGTGGTAAGCGCGCTACTACTTGCATATCCCCTTAAAGAATTTAATCGGTTCGAACCGGCCGTATTTCCAGTAGATGCAGTTCAGTGGCTGGAAAACCATCCACAATCAGGAAGGATGTTCAACGCATTCGACTGGGGTGGATATATACTCTTCCGCTTATGGCCCAACCAAAGCGTATTTATCGAGAGTCAAACAGATCTAAGTGGGGAGTTAACGCAGAAATATGAAACGGTCATCACACTGAATGATGGCTGGCAGGATATTTTCAGGGAATACAACATCACCTGGGCGATCATCCCGCCCAAATGGGATCTAGCCAGGGAATTGGCAGCTGAAGGATGGGAAACAGCCTATCAAGATCAAACGGCGATCATATTTGTTAAGAAGTGATATCGAGTCGAATCTTTGCTTACTTACATCACCGCATCGATCACAATTGCCAAAAATATAAATATCAGGTACGTACTTGACCATTTGTACATGCGCCAGGCAACTTTATTTCCTCCTTCTTTCCAGACCGCCCAGGCGGCGTAAATTAACGCCCCACCCAAAATAACGGATGAAACCAGGTAAATAGTTCCGGCCAGATCAAGAATAGGAAGCAGCAGCGTCACAACGACCAGCTCGATCGTGTACACCAGAATCTGGCGGCGGGTCTCCAGTTCACCTCGCACGACGGGCATCATGGGCACACCCGCTTTTTCGTAATCCTTCATACGGACAATCGCCAGCGCCCAGAAATGGGGAGGTGTCCACATAAAGATAATGGCAAAAAGAATCCACGCCGTCCAGTCGAGGTTTCCCGTCGCCGCGGCGTAGCCAACCATGGGAGGGATCGCCCCCGCTCCCCCGCCGATGACAATGTTTTGCACCGTCGCTTTCTTGAGCCACAGACTGTAAAGGATAACGTAATAGATGATGCCTGTAAGCGAGAGCAGTGCGGCAAGTCCGTTCACAAAACAGGCCAAAACATAATAACTCAGCAGCGACAACGCCAGACCAAAAGCCAAACCTTCCGCATCAGTCAGGCGGCCATCCGCCAGTGGGCGCTTGGCCGTGCGCTGCATGTTCTTATCCAGTTCACGGTCAATATATTGGTTCAACGCGCTTGAGCCTCCCGCTGCCAGCGCGCCGCCGAGTAGAGTCCACATGGTGAGTGAAAAGGATGGCCATGCCTTCAGGCCAATTACCAATCCACCGTAGGTTGTGATTAGCAAGAGGCCGACGATCAAGGGTTTGGATAAAGCCAGAAAATCCTTCGCCCGTTGGCGATTGTCAGACGCAGCAGTCTTTTTAACATCGCCAGCCAAAATTCCAGATGCATACACCAGCAAGATAAGCGATACCCACAGTGCCAGCGTTGTCAGTTGATGCAGGAATACAAGATGAGGTGGATACGACTGCGTCACTTGCATGGCGCCAACCAACGCCTGTCCAAAGAACATCACGCCCAGGATCGTCGTCAGTGGCAGGAGCACTCGCTGACTGCGCAGCTCCCGCCATGCCATGCGAAAGACTATTAACATCAGCAACGATGCAATGCCTACAAAAGAGATGTGCGCCTGCTTCAGCCATCCGAGTGGATGAGTGGGAACACAAAACGGGAATCCATCGCAGTAGGCAATGGCACCCGTCGTGGCGACCAGGCGACCCAACACGGTCAATGCCAGGACAGCGAAGAATAACACCAGTACCCAACGTGAAAAAGATGATCTTAACGAATACTTCATTTTGTTCCCTGGCTGCGTAAAAAGAAAGGATAGCCGATAAATAGAATGGCTGCAAAAATAAACCACTGTCCCGCATACCCGAGGTGCGGACCCTCCGTCAATTCGATGGTGGGTTGAAATGGGATGGGCGGCTCTGTGTCATTTTCAGCTGCATTCGGCTGAACATACACTGGCAGCACAGGATAAGGCAGTTGACTGGCGATGCGCGCCAGATCGGCGTTATTCCAGACATCCAACCTGCTTCCATTTTCAGGCAATGTATCCACGACTCCGCCAAAGGCTGGTTTCGTTTGTTCCAAGCGGATCTGCCCATTGAGTCGGGCAACGCCAGGATCATCGAATTTGCGCCAGTCGGAGGAAACGGAATTGCCATCAGCAGGAATCCAGCCGCGATCAACGAGGACAGCCTTCCCATCGAAGAGAAGCGGGGTCAGTAGATGGTATCCGTATTCGGTCTGGTAATATTGATTCCGCAAGGCAACCTGATTGGCAAAGTCGTATTTGCCTTCCACAGTCACGGCACGCCATTCCATATCCAAAATGTCTTCGGGCTGGTCCTGGTTCAAATCCAGCGATGGCATGGCGCGCATCGACTCGAACTGATGATTGAAGGCGCGGCGCTGCTCGAGCCGGTCCAGTTGCCAGATGCCGAGACGAATACATAAGGCAGTGCCGGCAAAAACAAGCAGAGTGGCAAAGATCCACTTGCGTTGAAACATTTTACGCAGGAGCATTTTCTTTTTTCTTGGCAGGCATGACAAGGCTATACAGCGCGATCAACACACCCAGCGGCAGTCCGGCATAAATGATGCCATAAATCCTTGTACCCGTGGTAAGTGACTCCCGAACGTCGAGACCGAAATAATTGCCTGGCTGGAAGGAGCACTCATAGGCAAAACTTTCCTTTTCATCGAGTGACAACTGCGCAGAGGAGTTTTCCGGGATCCACAATGACCCCAGTTTATGGTCCACCGAATCCTCATTCCTGACGGTCAATGTATCGCCAACCACAAAGACCATATTTTCAGGGATGCTGGGCGGCTGTTCACCGCGTGCGACCTGTTGCGCTGTCCCATTTGGGATCACCAGCACAACTTCCTTTGGCGGGCGGGCCGTCTCCTGCAGAAAGAGAAAGGGGACCTCACTAATCACGGCCCCGAGTAAGAGGCCGATCAGCAGGGAATAGAGTATCCGTCTCACAACTTGATTTCTTGACATATTTTCTTTCTGAAAGTCATCTCAGCAATAACTTTAGATCATGAACAATATCGTCCACCGGCGTCTCAAAGCCGTACGACACGCGCAGATTCCCATCCTGATCGATCAGTGTGACACGCGCTGTGTGATTGACGAGATAACCTGCTGCAGATGTGCCCTCGACAATCTCGCGGAACACGCCGTATTCACTCCAGATTTTTGCCAGTTGCGACTCGGGTCCGCTCAACCCTACAAAGTCTTTATTGAAGTGATTGACATATTCCTGCACACGCTGCGGCGTATCACGCTCCGGGTCAACCGTCACAAACACCACCTGTACATTTTTTGCGTTTTCCTCACCAATTTTATCCAGCGCAGCTTTGAGTTCCGCCATCGTTGTAGGACAAATATCCGGGCACGAAGTGTAGCCGAAGAAGAGCAGCACAATCTTCCCACGCATCCCTGCCAGCCGAAAATTGGTCCCGTTATCGCGGGCTAATTCAATCTCCGCGGCCGGTGGATAGGGCTCGGTGTATACAGTGCCGCGAAAACTTGCCGGCTTGGCAAAGAGAAAGACTCCAGCCGCCACAAGGCCGATCAAAAGAAATGACAAAACACCGACCAGAATAGTTTTTTTGTCCATAGGGTTCCTGAGTTGTTTATGGAAATTCCGCATCGTCCCGCAGGGTAGGTGCCTCGGGTCGAAGAATCCTGGAGACAGCATTCACTCCTACACTCGAAAACGTGGCGACCTGTTGGCCGCCACGATGAGATCTTCTGTATTCACTTATACCAGAATTCACAACTATGTCAACGCGCCTATCAGATACAAGGCGGGATAGAAGAAGATCCAGACCACATCTATGAAGTGCCAATAGACGGCGACAGCTTCAACGGGATAGTTCTGCTGATCATAGAGACCACGCCTGCCATTGACCAGGACAACCAGCAGGAAGATCAAGCCAGTCAACACGTGAAAAGCGTGCATCCCTGTCATCATGAAGAACACCGCGCCCTGAGGGCCGCCGCTGGGTGTAACTCCTTCGCTGATGGCGTTTGGCCATTCCACAAAGATGACACCGATGAGGAATGCGAGCCCCAGACCAAAGGTGATCATGGTGTTGGTGAGGAAGCCTTTTCGGTCGCCACCATGCATCAACGTCTCACCGCGATTCATGAAGAAGGATGAGACAAGCAGGACAGCAGTTACCAGCAAACCCAGTGTTTGATCCAAATGCGGTCGTGTAAGGCCAAGCAGGTTAATGCGCACGACCATCAACGCCGCAAACACAAAGGAGTCGGAGATCAGGAAGAGCCACAAACCCAAACGGTTTGTGCCTGTTTTGTAATCATACGAATTTTCATCCTCATCCGGCGATTCGGCGTTGAGCTTATAGACGTGCATATAGTAATACAGCACCAGGGCGGCCTTGACGAGCGCCACCACCACCAGAAGTGGCACGGAATTAAACGAGATCGCTACGAAAAACTCCAACCCGGTCAGCACTGCCAGGTAAATGAAAATCAGGATGCCCTGGCCCAGCATGGATTTCTTATCTTGTATATGTATCATTTTATTCCTGCCCCTGGGATTAGTGTGTCTTCATTTCTGAATGGCCGGCAACTTCTGGATGGGCAATATGCTCGGGAGCATCGATGAACTGCACATACTTTGAACCGGGCAAGCCGTAATCATAGGGTTCACCGACTACCTCAAAGGGAACTGCATAATTATGGGCAGGCATGGGAGAAGGCACCTGCCATTCGGGTGAACGCGAGTTCCAGACATTACCTTCTGCTTTTTCGCCGTGCTTCATGCTGCGGAAGAAGTTGATGAGAAAGATCAACACAGAAAGACCGATCAGGTAACCTGCAATGGTCATGACCAGATGTGAAAGATCAAAGCCCAGGGCCGGATCATAATCCACGATGCGGCGGCGCATGCCAAGGAGACCGACGCGCATCATGCCGAAGGTCAGAATGAGGAAGGAAGGGGTCATCATCCAGAAATGGACTTTACCCCAGAACTCGTTCATGCGACGCCCCGTCGCCTTGGGATACCAATAATACAGCGCAGCGAAGAACGGGAAGACAAACCCTCCGAAGATGGTGTCATGGAAGTGGCCCACAATGAAATAGGTATCGTGCAGGTGAAGGTCGGTCGAAACCGTGGCATTTGGAGGGCCTGTGAGACCGCCCAGGAGGAACACAACGATCGCCCCGAGCACGAAAAGCATCGGAGTGGGAGTCGTGATCTTGCCTCCCCAGAGTGTCGCAACCCACGAGAAGAACTTGACACCAGTCGGCACGGCCACAAGCAGGGTGCTATACATGAACGGGACACGCAGATATTCATTCATGCCGGACGTAAACATGTGATGTGCCCACACCAGAAAGCCGACGAGGGCGATGCCAAGCGAGGACATCGCAACCCAGCGATATCCAAACAACGGTTTGCGTACGAATACCGGGAGCAGTTCAGAGATGATGCCAAGGCCGGGCAGGACAAAGACATACACCGCCGGATGCGAATAGAACCAGAAAAGATGCTGGAAAAGGACGGGGTTCCCGCCTTTCGTCGGATCGAAGAATCCCATCCCAAATAAGCGCTGAAACATGACCAGTTGGAAGGAAAGACCGATCAGCTGTGTAGCCGTCAGCGCAATAATGGAGGTGGCGATGGAGGCCCACATAAAGATCGGCATACGCATGGCGTTCATACCTTTTGCACGCATGCGGACGATGGTTGCGATGATATTCAAGGAACCAAGGATGGATGACCAGCCGGCGCTAATCACACCCAGGAAGAACATTTGCACGCCTACAGGAGCTCGCGCAGAAAGGGGTGGGTAACCCGTCCAGCCGGTATCAAAACCGCCCAGGACGAGGCTCATGAGCAAAAGCACGGAAGCCGGGACCGCGATCCAGAACGCGAAGGCATTCATGCGGGGGAATGCCATGTCCTGTGCGCCCAGGAGCAGGGGAATCACATAGTTCATAATGCCCGAGACTCCCAACAAAATGGATACGATCATGATGATGCCATGTAGGGACATCAACGAGTTATAGATTTGAGGGCCGGTTTGGTTAAACAATTTGAACGTGGTGGTCAGGAATTGCAGCTGGGATGCAGCAAGTTCCGTTCGGAAGATCAAGGCAAACAAGCCGCCCACCGAGATCAACACCAGGGCCGTGACTGTATATTGAATGCCGATCACCTTGTGATCGAGAGATACGCCCAAATACTTTTCCCAGGTGGGAACATCTTCGTGATGTTCAGGGGTATCGATGCCGCGCGCCCATTTCATCCAATCGCTGACGACACCCACACCGAACAGAAAGGAAATCACTCCTGAAAATGCCCCAAATACCCAGGCCGGTTCGGTAAAAAAGAAAGATCCAAACAGATCCAGGCCCATCAGGGCGCGAATACCCGTGACAAAGAAGCCACCGATCAGCGTGCCAAGCACCTGCCATACCAGGCCGCGGGTAATACCGCGATAGCCAAACACTCCAAAGAAGAAGGAGGAAACGGCTAACAGGAGTGCAAAGGCGGAAGCAACCGACCCGGAATAGTTTAAAGTGCCGGAAATCAGCACATCAATTCCCAGCCCGATTCCATAACCAATGGCTCCCCCAAGAACTAGAAGCAGGAGCCCGCTTCTAACAGGATATTTATTTCTCATTTTTCCTCCGCCAATCATTTCAACGTCTTAATATACGAGATAATGTCCGTGATCTGCTCGTCATTGAAGTTGTAGGCCGGCATCAATTGGTTTTCAAAACCAGCAACGATCTTCGCCTGCGGTGCTTTTATGGATTCATGGATGTAGGCGTCATCGGCGGTGACAACGCTGCCGTCGGTCAATCTTTCCTGTCTGCCAAACAGGCCAAACCAGGTGGGACCAATCCCCGCCGCGCCATTGACAGAATGACAGGCCACGCAACCGTTTGCAGCGACGAGGGCCCTGCCGCGTCCCTCAGGAGTCGCTGCAGCCTCTTCAGCCAATGCCACCTGCTCTGTCATCCATGCATCAAAGTCAGCCTGCGCGGAAACAATTACAGGGGCTTCCATATAAGCATGTGAGGTTCCGCAAATTTCAGCACAACGGACTTTATAACTGCCGGGCACTGTCGGAGTGAAGCGCAGTTCAGTAATACGGCCCGGTACGAGATCCTGTTTAACACGGAATTCTGGAACCCAGAATGAGTGCAGGACATCATTCGAAGTCATCTGCAAAAGGACCTGCTGACCTTCCGGGACGTGCAATTCATTCGCCACCACCCCATAGGCAGGATATTCAAATGTCCAGGCCCATTGAAGACCAGTGACGTTCACTACCATCGCCTGGGGATCCACCCTGCGGATCTCAGCCAAATTTCCCGCTCCCAGATATGCAAAAACCATCACCATGAACAATGGAACGATCGTCCACGTGATTTCGAGGTTTGTATTCCCTTCAATATGCTCAGCGTCCGTGGTGTCCCCTTGTTTGCGCCGGAACACCACCAGGCTATATGCCATGGGGACAACAATCAGGGCAAACAAAAAGGAAATGGTCATCACTTCAAGATTCCACAACCAATCGATCGGCCCTGCTTGAGTACTTGCAGCCAAAGGCATCAGGCCGATGGCAGCCAAGCCAATATACGTGAGAATGGACATCACAACAACCAGAATTCCCACAATTACAAAATGTCGCATGCTTTCTCTCTCCTCAGAAAAATCAACGGGGACCACCTCAGTCTATAACCGTTCTAATTTACCAAACTTTCCTCTATTTGTCACGAATTCACCTGGATGAAAACCGAACAAGGGTTGGTAATACAGGATTTGAAGCCACATAAGACGAAGCCTGGGTCTGCTTCCGTTAAGCAGCAGCACCCAGGGCTTCGAGCAACTCTGCACTGTGTTCCGCCGGCCGCACATTCTCAAACACCTTGATGATGTTTCCGTTCTCATCAATGAGAAATGTGGTTCTGAGCACACCTTCGTACTCCTTGCCAAGAAACTTTTTCGGTCCCCAAACCGCATACAGATCACAGACCTTATGGCCCTCATCTGCGAGTAATGGGAACTGGAGCTGGAATTTCTTTTTGAACTTGACATGGGATTCAACAGTATCCGGGCTGACGCCGAGAATGACAACACCCCCTTTTTCATAAGCGGAATAGTCATCGCGAAAGTTGCAGGCTTCCTTGGTGCAGCCCGGCGTATCATCCTTCGGATAAAAATACAGAATCACGTTCCGCCCGCGATACTCCGATAGTTTACGAGGCGCGTTTGCATCGTCCAGCAATTCAAAATCAGGCGCGGGGATTCCAGCAGAAATAGGCATCTATTCTCTCTCCTTAAGTTGGCAATTACATCCATCAACTCCTGACGAGTTATGAAGTGAATTTCACACCTTTCCGCACACTGCGGAATGAATATGACATTACTAACTACTCTAGCGTACGTATGAACGAAACAGCCTGCCAGATCTGCTCATCCGTAAGAATTCCCTTCCATGCAACCATGGAAGTGCCCGGCTTGCCGTTGTGGATACGCCAGAAGAGATAATCATCACTGACAGTCTTCTGCAAAGCGCCCAGGTTTTTCGGCTTCGGATCGAGCGACTGGCCAGCAGGTCCATCACCGTG
>JANMSY010000528.1:0-4953 GCA_031389865.1 Anaerolineales bacterium
ATATCCATCACTTTCATCGCCAACGCCGACCGCTCCATGGACATGCGGCACCATCGGGACGGGTCCGGTGTACGAGCCCGGCGTCTCGGCAAATGTTGGACGGGTATCACGCCCCGTCATTCCACCGGCCGGGTTTGCCCAGTGCAAAGTGGGATCAACCGGCAGCAGGTGCGACATGTAATTGCCAGTGGCATCCTTTAGGTCATTGATCCATTTGACCCGGACAGCTCTGCCCGCCTGTGCTTCGATTGTCAGCGATGGCGCGTTGTGCAACAGTAATGCATTCCTACTCCCCGCACCGTTGACGGCGCCATACCCCCAGACCGTTGTGGCTGGGAGTCCGGCCGGCAGGATCTGCTGCGTGAATTGCTTCATGGAGATCTCGTAGTAATCCACATTTTTGCCGCCCCTCTTCAGAGTCGCGGCCTTGGGCATGACTGGTGGGATGAGCATGGGTGTCGCAAACTTCGGCACCGCCAGGGGGTCCAGCGTTCCGCCCGGGATGGCGGCCATCGCTTTCAGGATGGCTTTGCCGCGGGTCATGCCATACAGGGAAAGTACGCCCGCTCCACTCAACTTTAGAAAATCTCGTCTTGTTATCATGTTTCCTCCATATGAAGTTTGTAGGATGTTGCTTTGCCGACTTAAAAAATTAAACCGACCTCAAATGGGCCGGTTTCGCTACTGGCTCCTCGGTGACTTTATCCAAAAAAAGGGATGGAGCGACCATATGGGTCACCGGATCTTCGCCGCCCGATATTTTCGCGCCCCCTGTTCAGTGGAGCGTCCTTAAAAATACCAATGTGGTCTATTTTATTTTGTTACTCCATACTATTCGTTTTCATGGGTTGGACTCTAGTGTCTTTCGTCACAATTTGGGATGATGAAATACTGATATAGGTTACAAATTGAATCAACAGATATGCTCAGGGATATTTAATTAAAAAGTATCCACTTCGTGCTGGAGCTTGAAGTGAGTACTCGATAATTTTGAAGATGATAGATCAAAAGGACTGGACCGCATCCTCAACCGAATCATAGATCTCCACATACTGGGTCACACCGGAGATATCCAGCATTTCGCGAATGACCGGCAGTGGGTTCGCCAGTTTGAGGTGCCTGCCCCGGTCGGCAGAAAGCATTTTGTGGATGACGATCAGCGCGCGTACGCCAATGCTTGTCAACGAGGGAGTCTGGCTTAGGTCAATGACCACGTCGCGCATCCCTTTATCGAACTCGTCCTTTGCGGCCTGTTCGAGTTCGGCAAAGTTCCCCAAATTGACACGATCCTGCAGTTGAAAAATCGTTACAGGGATGCGTCCCTCTACCTGCGAAATTTGCACCAGTGTCATGACCAATCTCCCTTCTTGTAAGTGGATAATAATTTGGGCAATAATACACCAAAATGGTGGACATCAAGTTGTTAAATTCAAATAGGAGCCGTTCGTATTTCATCCGTCCGCGCGGAGAGGGGGAGCGCCACGTTCAGGGTATTGCTCGGTCAATTCCTTGCGCGGTGTGAAAAAAACAGTGACCATGGCAAGCGCCGCGGCAACAAATGCAATCACAAACACCAGGTGGATCGCATCGGCAATGGCAGCACGCGCGCCTTCGGCGATGACAACCGGCGAGCCAGGCAAAGGATCCAGTAATTGCTGCACCAGCCCGGGATCCAGGCGTGCTGCGATCAGGTTCGACGCGAGGCGCGTGCTGAGGGCCGCGCCCATCACACTCACGCCCAGCGTCCCGCCCATGGAACGGCTGAACTGAAGTGTTGAGGTGGCAGTACCAAGCTGCCGTCTTTCCACGCTGGTTTGTACGGCGATCAGGAAGGACGGAATGGAAAGCCCCATGCCAATGCCCATCAGTGCCACGAAGAACATCAGGCTGACCTGGCTGGTTTTCATGCCGGCCGTGGACATCAGAAATGCACCCACGGTGAATGTGGCCGTGCCGATCAGTCCCAGCTTGCGATATCCAACGGTAAGCATCAAGCGTGTGCCGATAATGCTGGCAGTCACCCAGCCCAGTAACATGGGCGTGATCGTAATACCCGCCTGGGTGGCGGTTGTGCCCAGAACCGCCTGTACGAACAGTGGGATGAATGACACACTGCCAAATAAAGCCCAGCCCGTCAGGATGCCATGCGCTGTGGCTGTGGAAAACAGTCGGTCACGGAAAAGCGGGAGAGGCAGGACTGGGTCCGCGGCGCGGCGTTCCACCCACAGCAAGAGGATGAAAAGCGCGACGGCGACGGTGATCAAGATCCAGCTGGAGGGGCCGGACCCCATCAGGCCAAGTAACAACATGACGACACTGATTGTAAGCAGGGCCGCGCCCGCGTAATCGACGGCGGGTCTCGCGTGGGTGTGGGCCTGATCCCGCCATGCAAACGCGACCAGCGCCGATGCCAGCAGCCCCGGAACGATGTTGATATAGAAGATCCAGCGCCATGAGAACTGGTCTACCAGGAAGCCGCCCAGCAGCGGTCCGATAATGGACGAGACTCCCCATACTCCTGAGAACAACCCTTGCATTCTGGCGCGCTGTTCGAGTGTGAACATCTCGCCGATCAAAATAAAGGCCAGTGGCATAAGGCCGCCAGCGCCGATGCCCTGTAAGGAACGGGCAACGATGAGTTCTGTCATGCTGTTTGCCCGGCCGCACCATACAGATCCAATCAGGAAGAGTGCCATCGCACTGACATATAACTTGCGGCGGCCGTAAATATCTGAAAGTTTGCCATAGAGTGGCACAGCCGTTGTGGAGGCCAGCATGTACGCCGAAAAGACCCACGAGTAATGTTCCAGCCCACCCAACTGGCCCACGATGGTAGGCATGGCCGTGGCAACCACGGTGGATTCCATGGAGGCCAGGAACAGGCTGAGCATGATCCCAACCGTTACCAGAATAATTCGCTTACGTGACATTCAATCCTTTCAGGGATACGTCCAAGGGTTCGTAAAAATATAAGTTCCCTCACCCTCCACCAAAACGATGTCACACCTGCACTTGCAGTGTAGGTGCAAGTGTTGCGAGGGCGTTCTTCCCGAAGCAATCGCCACCCTGACAGAAAAACCTGTTAAGGTGGCTCTCTTCAGGCAAGGGGAGATTGCTTTTCGAAGACTCGCAACGACATGAGGGAAGTTAATAATTTAATAATTCAGGCAATAATACCGCGAAAAAAGAAGAGACTGGTGAGCCAGTCTCTTTGACCGTCATGAAGTATCAGCTATTGGGCAATGTATTTTCGGTGGGTCAGGGCGGGGTGTACCGTTCCCTCTTTCTTGAAGTATTGGCGTATGGCATCGATGGCAGAAACGCCCGTGTCCTGGCGTCCGTCCGCCTGTGACAGGTCCTGGTTGCCAGCGGATGCCACCGTGTACGTTCGGGCCTTGTCCACAGGCGCCCCGGCAATATCCAGGTGTTCGATGCGGGTGCCCCGTGGATTGTTCGGCCGAAAGACAACGCTCAATCCAGAGGCACGCATCAGGTAGCCGCCGGATTGTTCCAATGGATTTCCCGCAAGGACATGATGCATGTTCTCTTCGAGCAATGCCTGCAGCGCTTCCCCTTTTATCTGAACGGTAAAGACCTCGGGATTGGTCGGGATCATCGCCCACAGATCACCTACGCATACATCCCCGGCCGCGACAGGTGGGCCATAACGCCAGCCGTGCGAAACCGCCACATCGGCATTTGTCAGGGCCAGATACGAATCGGTGATGAGGTTATCCGTGGTTGTCTCGAGCAGGCCCATGCGGTTGAGCGGGACGTTGGTGCTGCCAACCACCTCCGTCATTTCGGAGCTGTGGGGAGCGAGCTGCCCGGCAACCACTTCCTGGACCTCTGGATCAGGGACGATCGTTTCCTCAAGTGTGATGAGCTGGTGTTGAACATCAACGATCACACCGTTCACTATCTCCAGGTCGAGGCGACCCAAAAATGATGTGCTGAAACCAGACTGGATAATGATGGTGCCGCCGACGCGCACCGCGTTCTCCAGCCGGTTATGAGTATGCCCGCTGAGGATCACATCCAGGCCATCGAGTTGGCGGGCAAGCGCCACGTCCTGGGCAAAACCGAGATGCGAAACGAGAACTACAAGGTCAACTGCTTCGCCGCGGCGGAGTTTTTCCACGCAGCGCGGCAGTGTCGTTTGAGCCGCGGGAAAGCGCAGACCTGCAGCAAAGGCCGGGGACATGCCCGGCACAATGGGTGATGTCAGGCCGACAAACCCAACGCGAATACCAGACATTTCGATGATCTCATAGGGGGGAAATAAACGTTCGCCATTGGCCGCATCGCGCAGGTTGCAGGCGATCACCGGAAATGCCAGTTCCGCCATGCGAGCCCGCAGTGCCTGCGGGCCAAAACCGTATTCCCAGTTTCCGGGTGTCATGAGGTCCACGCCCATGGCGTTCAGGATCGGAACGATAGCCTGCCCATCCGTCCGCATGGCCGGCAGGGTGCCATGGATCGCGTCTCCACAATCGATGAGCAGCGCCGCTCCCGTTTTACGCTTGATGTCGCGCGCCACCGTGGCAGCACGGGCATATCCGCCAACTCTTCGGTATTCGGCGTGCCCATTCTTCCAGAAGTGTTCCCAGTGCAGATCTATCTGGGCATGTGTGTCATTCTGCTGGATCAATGTGATCTGCGCCGTTGCCAGGGGATTACTCATGAGGCCCTCCCGTCTGCCAGTGCCGGCATATGCCAGCCAGGATATCAATCGCCCTTACCAGACTCAAACAACAATTAAGCCAAAGGCTCTGCCTTTGGGACTTCGATGATAATGATTGTACCCTCTCCCGGTTTCGAATTCACCTGCATGTTGCCGCCCATCAAGTTCAGGCGGTCCCGAATGATCAATAAGCCATGCGCCGCCTGCGGATTATTCATAACGGCATCAACGTCAAAGCCTTTGCCCGAGTCGCTGATCATGATGTGGGC
>JANMSY010000571.1:0-1975 GCA_031389865.1 Anaerolineales bacterium
TTGCGCATTACACAGGTGGGCGTGGCAGATGAACTCGCCGCGGCAGCCTCACTTGTGATGGGACAGGCATCGGAAGGCACACCCGTTATCCACGTACGGGGATTCCCGTATCCGCTACGTGATGGTTCTCTTAAGGAACTAATACGCCCCAAAGATCAGGACCTGTTTCGCTAACCTGAAATATGACACCTGACTTCTCCTTCTGGCAAACGCTGACTGAACTTGCGACAACAACCTCGATTATCCTGGATCGCCCTAAAGGCACGGCTCATCCGCGTGATCCAGAGTTGATCTATCAGATGGATTTTGGGCTGTCTCCAAAACACATCCGCAGGTGGGGCGATGGCCTGGATGCAGGGCCGGCTCGAAGCCTGAAAAAATGCTAACAGGAATCTTATGCACGTTTGATAGACTTAAGCGCGATGTTGAAAACATTCAAGGCCTCAACAATGCAAATGCTCCTCGTCCCAAACCCAATGGTGGAACATGACCTTTCCGAGTGAATTTATTGACCTCCTCAACCATGAAACCAAAGCACTGCTCTACCTTGCAACCATCATGGCCGATGGTTCGCCCCAGGTGACACCTGTCTGGTTCAGCACGGATGGCGAACACATCCTCATCAACACCAATGAAGGACGCACCAAGGACAAAAACATGAAAGAGCGTCCGAAGGTGGCGATGACCATTCAGGACCCCAGCGATCCTTATCGTTATCTGGGCATCCGCGGCGAAGTTGTTGGATCTACAACCGAAGGTGCAGATGAGCATATCAACCAGCTTGCTCTCAAATACTACGAAAGGCCCTGGAAATATCGCGAAGGGCAACGACGCATTATTTACAAAATCAAACCCGTTCACTTTGACCCGCACAACGACTGACCTTCACAACTTTTTGCGGACTCGTCGTTCGATCCGCCGCTTCAAAACGGACCCTGTACCGGATTCCGTTATACAGGACATTCTCTCCACTGCAACGTACGCGCCCTCAGCGCACAATCGTCAGCCGTGGAGATTTGTTGTCATTACCACGCAATCAGTCAAGGCAGCTCTTGCCGAAGCCATGGCCATGGATTTCGAGCGCGATCTGACTCGTGATGGCCTCTCCCCCGAAAAAATACAGGGACAAATCAAACGCTCAAAAGAGCGCATTACATCTGCACCCGTTGCGATTCTGCTCTGCCTGGACGTGTCTGACATGGACTCATACCCGGACGAGAAGCGCCAAAATGCCGAACGCATGATGGCGATCCAATCTGTCGCGGCGGCAGGGATGCAACTTCTACTCGCCGCGCACGCCGAAGGACTGGGCGGTGTCTGGGCATGCTGGCCGTTATTTGCACAGGAGACGATTCGAAAGACCTTGAAGCTGTGCGAGTCGTGGGAACCCCAGGGAATGTTTTTTGTAGGGTATACAGATGAAATGCCACGTCATAAAGAGATGAAAGATTTGCAGAGTTTGGTGAAGGTGTTATGAGACGTCGAATCGTCGCTCTTGCTGGCGGTGTCGGTGGTGCGAAACTGGCACACGGGCTTGCCCAAATCCTTTCTCCTGAAGAACTCACGATTATTGTCAACACAGGCGATGATTTTGAGCATTATGGCTTATCTATCTGTCCCGATTTGGACACGGTTTGTTATACACTGGCGGGACTCGCAAACCCTGAAACAGGCTGGGGACGAATCAATGAAACGTGGAATGTCATCGGCAACGCTTCAAAACTGGGAGGCCCAGGTTGGTTTAACCTGGGTGACCAGGACCTGGGGACCCATCTCGAAAGGACGCGGCGACTGAAAGAGGGTCAATGTCTCAGTGAGATCACGCGGGATTTTTGCAGGGCATGGGGAATTAAACACACCATTCTGCCGATGTCTGACCAGGAGGTCAGGACGATCGTTGACACCGATGAAGGTGAGCTGGCGTTCCAGGAATATTTTGTTCATCGCAGATGTGAACCGCGAGTCAAAGGCTTTC
>JANMSY010000581.1:0-4990 GCA_031389865.1 Anaerolineales bacterium
ATTCTGCTAACGAGGGATTGCCAAATCCCGTACATGCAGGAAATACACTGGCATTTGCCCCGAATCTGGCGGCTGGATTTGTCAATCCAGCCGAGCATCACGGCGATTCCAAGAGAGCCAAAAATCCACATCTGCGAGATCATTGGCAGATAAATGGTTGACAATATGACTCGATCTCTTAAGCTAAAAAGGACACAGCCAGGCCATGCCCTTTTCATCCTCCAAAAGTTATCCGTCACCCCTTTAGCAACACAATTTCCCTTTGCGGCTCGGTGAAATACTCCGCGCCTTTTTCTGTGATGACCACATCTTCTTCCAGGCCAAGATAACCATAGTTTGGAACAACCAACCCCGGTTCAATGGTGAAGACCTGTCCTACTTCGAGCTTCTGATTTGGCGAGTCACCATACTTCTCCCAAAGCGGACCGAGTAACGCGCCGCCGTCATGGGCGACGCGCCCCAACTGATGACCCAGGGCATACGGATAATCAGCATAACCAGAGTCTGTGACAATCTCGCGCGCGATGACATCAATCGAGTTGCCGCTGACGCCTGCCTTCATTGCTTCGCGTGATTTTTCGATGGCAGTTCGAATGGTAATAAAGCCACGTTGAACTTCGATGGGTGCTTCCGTTTCACCATCATGCAGCACATACGCCACACGCTGAATATCAGAGCAGTATTCCTCGTACCTCACACCAAAATCAAAGTGCAGGAGATGTCCGCGTTCCACCTTGATATCGGTGGGTCCGTTATGCCCAACAGGGGAGTTGGGTCCGCTGTTCACGGCGGGGCAGTTTTCTGCAGGCCAGGCAAGCCCAACGCCGTACTCGTTCACCAGCTTTTGCATGGACTCACCGATCTGGATCTCCGTCATGCCGACTTTAATGAAATCAAAAGTCTTTTTATAGATCTCATCTGTGATCTCAATTGCTTTGCGAACACGCGCCTGCTCGGTTTGGGTCTTGCGTCCGCGCAGGGCAGAGATAACAGGTTCCGCACTGACGAGCCTGTCCGCGTAGGAAGTGCCCGCCAGATGTTCGCGCAGGATTTCGTACATGGCGTGGGTCAATCCATCCGCGTGGACATTGTTCCTGGACGTGTTCACAGCGATTCTGTCAGGGTTGAGACGGATAATGGTGTCTCGTAAAAGCTCGCGTACCGCCTTGTCATATCCCAGGATCTCGTAGAATACATCCAGTCGTTGCAGCGCGGCCTTTTCGAGATTGCCGATAATGGCGATCTTCTCTCCTTTGCGCGTCAGGATCAACGCGGAAGGCCATGTGAGGTCATTTGCACCGATAAGCAAATCAAGCGCGGGGTCACGCACGCCGCTGGTCTCACGTACAAACGTGAGCCATATATCTGTTTGCTGTTCCTCAAGGATATCAATTGCCTGGTTAACTTTTTCCTGAATGAGAGACATGCAGGCTCCTTTGTTTAAGTACTGTCCTGGGCACCCAGCCCGGTACCAGGGGATGTTACAAGTTTACGTGGTTCTTTCACAAGAAAAATCAGGATAGCCATCATTGCAATGGATAAAATTGTGGACAGGGCGAAGGTTGATACAAAGCCCTGTGTATCTGCGATCCAGCCGCCGATCAGTGGAGCAACGATCGTAGCCGGAGCCGTGAGCGTTTGCGCGAGGCCGATGTAAAACGGACGTTCCTTTTCATCGCTGAAGTCAACGGTCATGGTCATGCCATTGGTCCAGATGGAAACATTTGCAAAACCCGTCAGAACGAAAATTGGAAAGAACCAGGCAAGGGAGGGTGCAAACCACGCGATCAACGAACTTAATACTGCCGAAGCTGCACCAACGATCAACATGAGACGATGACCCACGCGGTCTCCCATCCAGCCCATGCTCGCATTGGCAATCGTCTGTGCAATGGTCAATGTAGCGGTGAGATAGCCTGCGGTGACTACATCCATATGAAAGCGGCGCAGCGCGTACACAATGTAAAATGAGAATCCCATCGTTGCAAACTGCGAGAGAATGCGTGCCGTAAGAAACCAGCTGAAGTTTTTATCGCGCCGTAGGATACGCCTGGCACCATGCCATAAGGGGGCTGGGTTCTCTTCGATCACTTTTTCGTGATCAGCTGGTTCACGGGTGAGGGAAAGCGCGAACCATGAGAAGGTGAAGAAAACACTGGCGATCAAAAAACAAACCATAAAATCGAGCGGAGAGTCGAACCAATTCAAAAGATACCCCGCGCCGACCGCCGCGGCACTGATAAACAAATTTGCCACAGCTCCCTGGATGCCAAAAAACGTGCCTCGTGTTTCAGGCGGAATGATCTTCGAGATCATGCTGGTCCACGGATTGGCGGTAAAACCTCCGCCCAGGCCCTGCCAGGTCAGGAAGAAGAATGTGATGATCAAGCCTGCCTGTATCCCGATTTTCGGCAATAGGAAGGCAACCAGGGCGAGCCCTAAAAACGGTACGCGCTCGTGAATCGACATGAACATGACTGTCCGCTTGTAGCGGCGCAGTCTTGATGTGAATTTGGCTGTGAACAACTGGGGGAGCAGCCAGCCGGTTGAATGGATGGCAGGCACCAACCCGATGAGTGTTGCAGAGTTTGTCATCGATGCGACAAAGAGAGGCAGGATCGTGCCAAAGGAGGCGAATCCAACGGCCAGCCCGAAGAATCCGCCGTCTGCCAGGTTGACGGTAATGTTATGCCGTAAATGCCTGCGTATGAATTGTTCGACTTTGGTGAGGGGAAGCATTGTTTAATTCTACACCAGCACGGTCTCATACGCACTCTTTCCAGTTACCCTTGACATTTTTCAGACCCTGCATAAAATAAAAACGAACGTTCGTTCATTTTTATGGAGATCCTATGCCTGCAAAAGAAAGTATCAAAAAAGGGGAAGTCACCCGCCTTGCCATTGAAAATGCAGCGATCCATCTGTTTCTGAAGCAGGGCTATCATGCCACCTCCATGCGCCAGATTGCAGATCATGCAAAACTGGCGCTGGGAGGCATCTATAACCACTTTTCGAGCAAGGATGAAATTTTTGAAGCCATCATCATTGACCAGCATCCTTATAAGAAAATCCTCCCGTTAATCCTTGCCGTGAAAGGGGACACCGCTGAGGAATTTTTTGGGAATGCATTTCGGATCGTGATCCATGAACTGGGCCGCCAGCCCGAGTTTCTCAATTTGATGTTCATTGAACTGGTGGAATTTAAAGGCAGGCATGGTTCAGTCATGTTGCGCGAGATTGCTCCCAAGATTCTGCCCGTCTTCAAAAAGGTTGTTAAAGCAAGGAAAGAATTACGTGTGGTAAACCCTGCGGTGCTGATGCGTTCATTCTTTGGCATGATCATCTCATACTTCGTGACTGAAATGATCATTTCCAATTCTGTCATCAGCAAGTTATTGCCTAAAAATAGTGCAGATATTTATATAGATCTATTTCTGCACGGCATTCTAAAGGAGCCTGCATGAACTCGCGATTAATGTCCATCATCCGCAAGGAATTCATCCAGATCTTTCGCGATGTGCGCACACTCGCCATGATCCTTGTCATCCCGATCATGCAATTGTTCCTGTTGGGGTACTCCGCTACGAACGACGTCCGCAACATCCCGCTGGCAGTTCTGGACCAGAGCCGCAGCGCAGAGTCGCGTGCTTTGCTGGATTCCTACCGCGCCGCCGATTATTTCCGCATTGCGTACTCGGTTACGTCAGAAGCGGAGATCGAAACCCTGATCTCAGCAGGTCATGCACGCGCTGCAGTCATTATCCCACCCGATTATGCCCAGAGGATCAATGATGGTAATGCACAGGTTGCCTTCATACTGGATGGCTCAGACCCAACCAGCGCATCCACCGCCCTCTCCGCGGCATTGCTGATCAGTCAGGCACATTCCACAGAACTACTAACCCAGCGCTTTGCAAGCACCGCGTCAAACCTGCGCCTGCAACCGCCTGTTCAAGTGCGGACGACGGTTTGGTACAACCCGGACATGATCAGCGCCCACTTCATGATCCCAGGCGTGATCGGTATGATCCTATATGCGATCGCTGCCATCCTGACTGCCACATCCGTTGTGCGCGAGAGAGAGCGCGGCACGATCGAACAGCTCATCGTCACGCCAATCCGTTCGTGGGAATTGATCGTCGGCAAACTGATGCCCTATGTCATCCTTGGTTTTTTCAACACGATCGAAGTGCTGGCCGTGGGTCACTGGTGGTTTGGGATGCCCATTCGGGGCGACCTCGGACTGATCCTCATCCTCTCTGTCATTTTCCTGACTACGGGGCTGGGTATCGGTCTGTTCGCCTCAACCATTGCCAATACCCAGCAGGAAGCCATGCTTACCGTCTGGATGACTCTCCTGCCGAGCATTTTCCTCTCGGGCTTCTTCTTTCCCCTCGAAGCGATGCCCACTTTTCTGCGATGGCTTTCCTACCTGATGCCGTTACGGTATTACCTTGTCATTATTCGTGCGCTGCTGCTCAAAGGCGTAGGCATTGAAATGATCTGGAGGGATGTCCTCGCCATGACCCTGTTCGCGATCGGTATTATGACCGCTGCTGCCCTGCGTTTCCGCAAACGACTTGATTAACCCACAAAGGAGATTTCCATGAATCATAAACGTCCCCCACTTCCGGCAATTTTCCTGATCGTCCTGGTCATCGGTCTTAGTATTTATTTTATTTTCACGCAAACAGCAGAAGATAAAGATGGCGTTGTGACAGCATCCGGCACGATCGAAGCGACGCAGATCAACGTCGCGCCTGAGCTGGCTGGCAAAGTGAAGGATGTCCTCGCAGTCGAGGGACAATCCGTCACAGCAGGTGCCCCACTTCTCTCGCTGGACGGTAGCCTCCTTACCGCCCAGCAAGACGTTGCCCAGAGCGCGGTGAATTCCGCCCGTAATGGCTTGCTGACGGCACAAAGCGCCTTTAATGTGGCCGAGGCACAATATGATGCCACTTTGACTGCTGCCCGTGCCCAGCAAGGCGCT
>JANMSY010000384.1:0-2742 GCA_031389865.1 Anaerolineales bacterium
GCATCGCCGCGCGCCATCAAAGACATGGATTTTCGCAGGCAGTTGATCGACTATTTCGCGGAGTGCGCGGTGATCAAGGACATGGACCCACACCAGGCCACGCTGCAAGTAAAAATGGATGCGCTCGTCGCCAGACTGCAACGCATCCCCACCCTTGGCGGCGCGTGGATGGTCGCCGGTCCGTTTTGGGAATATGCCGCACTGTTCAAAGAACAGATGGAGGGGACATACGCGCTGATCCGCCAACTGGGTGCGGACCAATTAGACCCCGATCATGCCTCGCCGGAAGTTGCCCTGCGCATGGAATATACGACCTTCTGCCAGGCCTGGCTCCCTCACCTCTCCCCCGCTGATGGAGAACGAGTATTGAAGTTCTACGGCTTGAATTCGGAATATGATGAAGTCCGACCGCATGAATCGGAGCAACGCCATTGCGGCAGTTGCGGTTCGGATGTGGAAGCACTCCCTGGTGCCAAGCAAGTGGTGTGCGAATCGTGCGGCTTTACATTGGATGTCGGCAGCCAGGCCATCCCCTGCCAAAAGTGCGGAGCGTTGCTGTCGTTCCCGGTTTCGATGAATCATGTGGTGTGTCCATATTGCAGTACAGATACGCGGAGGGTGTAAAAAGGTGTCGTTGAGGGAAGAGGTTTGAGGTTTGTTTAACTCATAAAAAAACAGTATGAGGATATATGCCAACTGGTTATATTTACATTCTTATCAATGAGTCATATGGCAATCGAGTAAAGATCGGCAAAACAAATCGCTCGCCAGAACAACGAGCAAAAGAGCTTTCTAGTTCAACTGGTGTACCCACCAGATTCCACATTGCTTACGATGAGTATGTGCTTGACTGCGATTTGGCAGAGAAGGTCATACACGGAAGGCTTGAAACGTATCGCGTGAACAAGCGCCGCGAATTCTTCGAAATTCCACTTAAGGATGCTATTAAAGTTGTGGCGGAAGTCGCTCAGGAAATAGGCAATGAAGATTTCGTTGACAAAGTATCTCCCGAAGAAAGAGCTTACGGGTTTGTTCAGCTAGCACTCGCTTATCAAACATTAAGACAAAAAGCAAAAGCGATATACGCCGCGTCAGAAGCCACGAGAATATGGCTTGACGAGGTAGGGGGCTACAATCTTTACATCCCGGATTTGGAGACCATTGATCTGAGAGAAGATGAAATCATCAAAAGGTTTAGGTCAGCATTTTTATCTGACGAACTCAGAAAAACCAATCCATTATTAACCACTCAAATAGAATACTTCCCATGTGAACTTACATTTTCACTAAAAGAAAAAGAACCGCAAGAAAGGCTTAATTCTTTGTTTGCAGCATTGCAAGCAATCGGGCATCCGGCTCTTCACAACTTAATTTCTGAGTTTTATAGTGAAGTAGGAAATGAGCCACAGCGAGTTGATCACTATCTGCAATTTCGTCTTAAAATTTATAGAAGAACTCGCGAATCCGATCTCGGTTGCATCGCTTATATCGTTGATAAGCAGGAGAAGCTTTACGATCTACCTCATCGAATTGCAGACGCACGGGAGATTCACAGCATCGCTATCAGGCACTCGGAACTGGCGCAGGACCATGAAGAACGTGAAGCCGTATTTGGTGATTTTTATGATCTATACTGGAGTGAAGTATTGGCATTGTATAATCTGGAAGCAGAAATGACAGAGGCTTACAAAGCCATTTTTGGATGAAGGGTCTCTATCTGCTACTTAGAAGTTGTCTTAACATTTGCGTCCTTCACCCACTCCTCCTCACTCCAAACTCCCGAAACTCGCCCGTCACATCTTCCCACTCTCGACTCATCCACCCGCCCATGCTTTGCGAACACAAACCGTAAAGGAAAATCCCCAATGGCGCAATCCAATCAATTGAGCAACCGTGAATCGGAAGTGGTAAAACTTCTACTGGAAGGGAAAAGCAATAAGTTAATTGCTTCAGCGCTTGGTATTTCTGATCGCACGGTTGAATTCCATTTGAAAAATATTTATGCCAAGTATCAAGTGAGTTCCAGAACCGAATTGATCTTAAAACTAGGGCAATCCACAGGTGCAGGCAAGGGAGAAACCGCTGAAAACCTCGGGCGTTCCACAGTTGCGGGTAACGGGGAAATCACCGAAAATGGAGACCAGTCCAATTCTAGGAATTGGTCTACATCTTTGAAGGAAGCCGTCTCTAGGATCGGCAAGGAGTTAAAAATGGAAAATGCTGTGAATTCAAATGCCAGCAGCGAAGGAAACACTTTGACGTTCTTTGAATCGATCCGCGTATGTCTCACAAAATACGCGGAATTTAATGGACGAGCGTCACGGTCAGAGTTCTGGTGGTTTGCACTGTTTATCACATTGGTCACCTCGGCGTTGGTGTACTTGAGCGAAGCTTTGAGTAGCATATTCCTGATTGCCATACTACTACCCCTATTGGCGGCGGGAGCGCGTCGACTTCACGATACCGGCAAGAGCGGATGGTGGCAATTGTTCCTGTTGGCTCCAGTGGGTGGCATTATTTTGCTGGGGATTTTATGGGCACTGCCGCCAACAGAAGATACACTTTCGGCGTGATTCAGCCTCTTCCGCTCGGACAGCGTTCCACCGTCCGAGTGGAAAAGTGCAGAGTGCGACAATTTCACAAACTGTTAGTTTCTCATATACTCCTCTTCACCCCAAACCCATCAAACTCCCCCGTTGACTCTTCCCATTCCACCTTTGACTCATCCACCCGCGAGGCGCG
>JANMSY010000612.1:0-7593 GCA_031389865.1 Anaerolineales bacterium
AGATGGCGCCTGAAGAATCCTGATCTGATATGTGACAGTAATATTGCCGCCTGCCTTACCGACGCTGTTACAGCCGCGGTAATTGGGGCTATTGGGGTCATTTTCCCATCCGCAGGCATCTCCATAGAGTGCGTCATAGGGAGGTAACATGCCGGCAGATGTTTCCGCGGTATAAGTGGTATTGACTGATAAAACCTGAAAGATCGTATTCGGGAAATTTATGAAACTCTCGATCTGCTCATACCCCTGCGTAGCTGTACTGCCCACCAGCTGGATGGTATACGTATTCCCAACTACCAGGCTCATTGTTCCACCATTGGGGATCGAGACGCCATCCAATTTTACATCTGAGACCGCATTGCGGTTCTGTGAAACCAGATATTCCACAAAAAGTTCGCGGGGAATGGTCGTACTGCCTGTTAGGCCGCCATCTGCCGATGCTGTGATGTGATAGCGACGTGTATGCTTGTAAGCGGCTGAAGTGCGCGTGACTTCCACCTCATAATAAAAATCCATACATTCGTCCGGGTTAAGGTCGATCCCATCATCGATGTATGCCGTTAATGTTCCGGCACGCAAGCTGATGTACGGATCGTTCGAATCCCAGACAAAGGAGGATTTAACATTTGTGGCTACGGCATCTCCCGTATTACAAACGCGCGCCCCCACAGGAAAATGGTTTGGACCCACATTGACATTATTACTGTCCAGTCCAATGACATTCCATGTAATGGGCGTGACACTCAAACTGGCTGCAGCATAGGCATTGAATTGCGGCTGAAGCGCCATTCCCACTACTAAAACGATCAGCATCCCCAAGCGGAATACGGAAATGAAACGACGACTCATGATTTCCTCCAACAAAATGTTCAAAAAAGGTTATCCGGCTTCCAACAGAAAAGAACTGTCATGGGTAAATATGAAATGACACCTATGTACAAAAGCCAACTTGTGCTGCCCAGCCCCTTGCACGACGGAGGTGATTTATTCCATGGCTACTGAAATAAAAAAACCCGGCCTAACGGCAGGGTTCGCTACTTGCTCATCAAAATCTGTACCTCACGGGTGTGAGGAAAAGCGACCAAATCAAGACTTTGAATCATGGCATCCGTCCTATATCACTCGAAGGTGCTACTCTGGAATTCATTTTATACTTGCCAAAATTGACTGTCAATCAAAACAAACGACACTTTTGCAAAGTCACAATTCAAACATCCATGCCGGGCAGTAAATCAAACGTACTGAATTGACATCCCCCATCACTTCGATTATCCTTGTCCGCGTCCGGGCAGGCCCGGCGCGGCAGAGCCTTCCAAATCCCGCCAGGGTCGAAAGACAGCAACGGTACGGAAGTGTCTCTGGGTGCCGCCGATCACCTGCCCGGATATTTATTCTCATGAAATCGAACAGCTCCCGTTGGGTATTCATCATTCTTGCATTACTGGCAGGTATAGGCATTGGCCTCACATACGGCTGGTTCATCAATCCAGTGGATTTCTTCGACCTCACCCCCGATACACTTAACTCGGATTACAAAGCAGATTATGTTCTGATGACCGCTGAGGCATACCGCGTCGAACAGGACGCGGGACTGGCAGCACGCCGATTAGCCGTCTTTGGCTCCCAATCCCCCTCTGCCATTGCCGCCAGTGGATTGAACTACGCGCGCGCCAATAGCTTCGAGGATTCAGACATCGCCTTGATGCAGGAACTTGTTACCGCACTGCAGGCGTGGAGTGGGATCCAATGAAACGCGTTCCCTGGGATATCCTCCTTGCGTTTCTTGTTGGATTGGGGATCGGTCTCGTTTACGCATGGTCCGTCTCACCCCTGCGCGTGGTGAATGCGGATCCAGGTGCGCTGCGCACCGATTTCAAGGATAACTATCGGTCTGCCATAGCAGCTGCATACGCAGCCAACGGCAACCTGCCGCGTGCCCAGGCGCGCCTGTCATTATTGAGAGATTCTGACTCCATTGACGCGTTGAATGCGCAGGCTCAACGCATGCGGGGAAGCAGCGATGCGTTTCAACAGGCAGACCAAGTTGCAGCACTCGCTCTCGCGCTACATCAGAACGCGGACCGCAGCCCCACTTCAATACCTGCAACGGCAATTGTCGATAAGGTCGAAGTGATTTCTACAGGTACACCACTCCCATCGCCATCCAATGCTCCCATCATTCTGACGGAAATACAACCCACCCTGATCGATTCGACGCCCCGCGCCACAGCTACGCCAGCCCCAACCCTGGGTGCTCCCTTTGCCTTGATCGGGCAGGAAAACCTCTGCGACACAAACCTGCCGAATGGATTGCTGCAGGTGATTGTTTTGAATTCAAATCGCAGGCAGATGCCGGGCATGAAAATTATGATTACCTGGGGTGAAAGTGAAGATCAATTCTTCACTGGCCTCAAACCTGAGCTTGGCAATGGATATGCCGATTACATCATGACGCCCACTATTGCCTATACCATCCAACTTGCCGCTGGCAGTGATGCAGCAACGGGGCTCACCACTCCCACCTGCCAGACCCCAGGCGATGAAAGCTTCGTCGGGGGAATTAAACTTACCTTCCAGCAACCTTAAATAAAACGTCCTCTCCATTTGCGGAGAGGACATGAGTCGGTTATAAGGGGCACTGGCTACGGCATTGAATTGCTATTTGCCCAATCATTGCCCAGGTTGACTTCCACGTCCACAGTGGAGGTGGCATCAGGTCTGATCAGAATCTGTGTGCTCGAGTTGAGTCCAAATAAGGTTTGGAAATACCTCAGGGTATATAGTTTCGGAGAATACAGAATAACCTGGGTGCGGTCATATGCCTGCGCAGCCGTACCCACCTCAGTGACCTGAACTCCCTGCGTAAGGAGAAAGTTGCCGGTGCTGACATCCAAACCGGGAGAGAAGGAGCCATTGAGTATTCGCACACGTGATGTGTCAGCCTGCATGAGCGCAGTGGGGTCATTCTGTGCGGCCAGTGGGCTCAATGCTCCGCCGGAGGTAAAGATTTCATCGCGCAAAACACGGATCTTATCCGGAAGCGGCTTCATAACGCTGGCATTTTCCCCGCCCAGGGTCGTGTTATTCAGCGTTACCATGGTGTAATCAATGACGCCCTGTTCAATACTTTCTATTGGGATGTCCCTCGCCAGGACTCCCAATTGAAGAGCCGTGTCAAAGGGCATATTGGTCTTAATTCCTGCGGAAAATTCCTCATAGAACTGCTGTGCTTTCCCAAGCAGCAGCGGAAAGTTTTCGGGGCTTAAAACTTTATTGCGAATGGCAATGATCACCTTCTGCTGGCGTTTTGCACGCCCAACATCACCATCATTGCCCTTTCGATAACGGGCATACGCCAGCGCCTTTTCGCCATTTAATTCACGCGGGCCACAACAGGTCAGCTTTATTTTGTCCTTGCCCTCACCCACCGGGTCAAGTCGCAGCTCCTCATCGTTGTATATTTCGATCCCGCCGATCAGATCGATAAACTCCACAAAGGCGAAGAAATCAATCTGGGCATAGTACTGGATCGGCACGCCGATGAATTGTTCAGCAGTCTTTCTCGCAAGCTCAGGGCCTCCACCAGGCAGTTTGCTTCCTTCACCATAGAAATATGCCATATTGATGCGCCCATATCCAAACCCCGGAATATTCACCCACATATCCCGTGGAATGGAAAGCATGCCCGCCGTCTTTGTCAACGGATCAATGGTCAACAGGATCATCGAATCGGATCGAGGTGCGCCCTCTCCCGCAACCCAATCGCGGTAATCAAGTCCAATGAGAAGCACGGTGATGCGGCTTGCACCATCCCACGCGGGAGGTAAATTACTGTCCGGGATGCCGATCGCCGGTGGCAACCCTTCCACGGGTGCAATAGGTGTTCCCTGCTCGTTCAGTGTGGGGCCACCTACTCCACCTGCTGTGACGGTACCACAGTCAGATGGGGTTATGCCGGGGATGGGAGTCAATGTCCAACAGGTGACAATATTACGCACAAAGAAGTAGCCGCCAACGGCAAGTAGGAGGGCAATTCCAAAGAAGATGATCTGTCCAGTGGAAGGACGTCCAAGTTTGATGTTTTTGAAAGAGTTCATTCTGTTCATAGGGGTTTAATGTATACCATATCCAGCCCGAGGCGTTCCAAGCCTTCCTGTGCCCAGTGCTGAAGCAGGGCAGAATCCTCCTGCATGGCTTGCATCATCACAGGGATGGCACGATGATCACGGATTTCGGCAAGCGCGCGCAAGGCGTGGATGCGTTGTGGCTGTGCGCCGCTTTTCACCACTTCAATGAGGGATGGCACTGCTGCGCTCCCGATCTTGACGAGTGCGTTTGCCGCGAGACTGGCCGCCATGGAATCCTGATCGCTCAACGCGTGGACCAGAGGCTGGGTCGCGCTTTCGTCCGGCCGGACCGCCAGCCCGAGCGCCGCGCACTGACGAACTTCCGGGGCAGGATCGTTCAGAAACGGGATCAGCCACCCGGCTTGCGAATTCGGCGTCACTGCCAGCGCGCGCAATGCCCACCAGCGCGCATCCACATCCGGGGACTTCGTTAAATCCAGCAAAGCGGGAACGGCATCTGCATCCAGCTCGATCAATGCGGGGATCGCGGCTTCGGCACGTGTTTCGTCCCCACTGATCAAATCTTGCAACAGACTTTCGAGAGTTGCCACGTTATTTGGCGGGGGGCGGAACGGGCAAATCGCCTTCCGCCGTCTTAAGCCACTTATCCCCTTCTTCGATCAACATAACTGGGATATCGTCCATGATGGGATATTTGCGTCCGCAATCCCGGCAGATAAACCATGAATCTTTATGCAGCGTGAGTTCGCCGCCGGTGGTACGTACACAGTTGGGACAACGCAGGATCTCAATCAGAGTTTCACTAACCATTTATTCTCCATTTCTTGACAGCAAAAATTTTACCATGTGTATGGTGACGAATTATGAAGAAGGATTACGGCAAAGATTCTTTTCATTCGCCAGCTTTTCGGGATTCTTCGAATCAGGGCCATATTGACAGATCGCCTGCCAGGGTTGGTAGTGTGTTGTGATTTGATCCTGAAATAAAACAGAACCATCGCGCATCACGGTTCGCGTGACAGTCACATCCGCGCCATTCGCCGCCCAATCCACCTGCTCCATCTGGTTCTTGCCAAATTCATTATTGACTTCATAGATGGGTGATGGCGCTGAAACAACATTTGTCACGCCCGTCGTATCCCAGCTTGTCGTGCGCCCATCGGAGGTGGAATAGAATTTCCACGTGAGTGAACCGCTGCCCATATAGGTCTCCATCAAAATCCAATGAGGCGAATCATTTGTAAATTTAAAATCGACCAGCGGGAAATAAACTGTAGCATCCAGCCCAGCAAGGCGCGGGTCCACTGCCCCGCTGGCGGTCTGCTCATAATAGGAAACGCGATACGCGTGAGGAATTCTTTCAACAATTGGAAAACCAGCATTGAACACGGCCCGGAACAGCGTGGTGCTGACCTGACATACACCGCCGCCCACGCCTTTGATCGTGCGCCCGCCGTAAATGATCATAGCTTCGGCAAATCCGTTTTCAAGGCTCACGTCGCCCATGTGTTCGCCCATCGAGAACGTTTCACCGGGTGCCACCAGCACGCCATGAAAACTGGACGCGGCGGCTGCGATATTTTGAACCCGTTCCGCGCTGGAACCATGGAAGTAGGAGGTCTCCAGGTGGATCAATTCTGTAATGCCCAGCTCCTGTCCTGTTGCTGTTGCAGGGACCCGCGGCTGCGCTTCGTTGATCACCAGTGAAGCTGTGTGCTCACCGCGCAGGAGCGCGTCATTGATCGCCTTGATGCTGGCTTCTATATCCATGGTGCGCCCCACGCTTGATTGCTGTGTCACATCCAATTGACCGGTGTCATCATTGAAAATGAATTTTGCATTTGAAGCTGCACGGTCCACTTGCGTTTTTATCGGCAGAAGAGCATCGCGCAAACCCATATAGGTGAGCGCCACACGTACGCCATCCTGTGTTCGTTCCACGCCCAGTAAATTTGCGAGCACTTCCGGATTGTAAACATAGGGACCCGGGTCGCCTTCGCCTGCATTGGGAATTACGAGGGTGAGCGGCTGGCTCAAGATCTGGCGGGCCATATCCGCCTGCGCGCTAACATCCAGGATCTGCGGCTGGATCTCCTGCACGACCAGTGACACTTCACCATCGGAAAACGTTTGCAGCTGCCCTCCGAGATAGAGCAATGTCGCTTCCATTTTCAATTCGCGTCCCACCTGGCCTGGCTGCGCAACAACATTTGTTCCCTCGAGAACGAGACTGGCTTCTGAAACTGGCTGATTGATCTGTGATGAGATTTGATTCGCAAGATATTGAAAAGCCACGCGTTGATCGAAAATGATCACAGGCGAAACCTTCACTCCCGCACCGGCAGCACGGATCTGACCTGATAATGCGCCAAACAAGCCGCCGCTTCTCCCCAACTTATAGGCCGTCATTGCGCTGGTGGATGGATCGAAGACCATGCCCAACTCCGCGGGGGTCGCGACCCAGGCTTTTTCGCCATCCCGGAAAAGGATCTTTCCACTGGTGGAATAGGATAACGCCTCGTTCAACTTCACAGCGGCATCAGAGGGACGAAGGCCCGAAAGGTCCACACCGGCGATTGAAACACCAGGGAATATACGACCTGCGTATACGAGTTGATAGCCCAACGTCCATGCGATAATAAGCGCGAAGAACAGGACAACGCCACTGACCAGCGCCGCAACAATTTGTGGAAATACAGGAGCCTTTTGATATGGATAAGAAATGGTGGACATTATTTAAGATTATACCCTGTTGAAAATATGAAACTTAACCTCAGATGAGTAGAGGCACACGGTATTAAGACGCTTGCTGTGATGATTTGTTCCAGCGGGTCCGCAGGCCGGGAATCAGCATCGGTGTAGTGGAGCGATATTGAGCATACTCCGGACCGAATTCACGCACAAGTTTACGCTCTTCAAAGACAATTCCCACGAGTACATAAATGGTCAGTGCCGTATAAACAATAAAAGAATTCAATGACATCGTGGGGGAAAGCCAAAGGATAAGCAGGCTAAAGGTATATAAGGGATGCCGGACGAAGTGATACAAACCGCCGGTAATCAGTGGTCCCTTCTTATCCTCTTTGAACAGTTGACGCAACCCGGCAAATGAAAGCAGATCTGTTTGGAACACGGCAACCAGCAGCAGGAGGACCGATAATCCCTGCCCCATGCGCATCAGGTAATCATAGGGAAAGGAGGCTTGATAAAGATTCGCATCCGGTAAAGTCACCATGAGATAGAGAATGGGAACGATGCTGATCACTGCGAAAATGTTATAAAACAGACGATACGATTTCATAACTCCACTCCCGAATACGCGGCGGAACAAATCCTTGATGCCCGTGGATGCAAGCAACGAATGAAATAGTCCCCACAATACAATGCCAGGAATTAACCAGAACATTTTGCTCCTTATCACTTAAAAACAAACACGTTGATATAATGCCCACGGTCACAAATTGCGCTTTCCCACCTTTGAAAAAGCGCAATTTGTGACCGCCCT
>JANMSY010000614.1:0-4358 GCA_031389865.1 Anaerolineales bacterium
TATACGCGTTGCCCCGCAGGCACATCCTGAAAATCGGATGCAACCTGCGGGGCATTCCACGCGGGGGTCAACACAATCTTATTGTGAGATCTCTTTTACCACTTCACCGGTGATTTCCGGTTCATTCATACGTGTGGCAACATCTGCCTGGGCGATGATGCCTACAAGTGAGCCGTCTGCGTCCACCACAAGGATGCGGCGCAGCTGGTGTTTCGACATGGCTTGCAGCGTAGCCTCAATTTCATCTTCCTCATGACAGGTCACCACATCCCTTGTCATCACGTCTTTCACCGGGGTCGTTCTGGGATCCAGTCCCTCCGCCACTACTTTGATTGCCAGATCGCGGTCGGTGACGATGCCCAATAGTTTCTTTGAGATCTTATCTTCCACAATGGGCACAGGACCAATATCCCGATCCTTCATCAATTGCGCCACACTTGCAACGGTATCGTCCGGCAAGGCGGCCACCGGGTTTTTTGTCATCACATCACTACTCGTTTTCATGATCAAATCTCCTTTTTAGTTGAACGGACGAAACAATCATCTGATGTTTCGACTCTATAAGAGCCTGACGACGAGGAGGATGACCGCAATGACCAGCAAGATATGAAGAATGTTCCCGGTTCTGGGAATCCCTGCCCGGCCTCCACCAAAGAATCCCACAAGCCATAAAATGACCAATACTACGATAATTGTCTCTAACATTCGATGCTCCTTTTTACAGTTGTATTTTCCACACAATACACCTACGAATCATGAGCGGCATACCTTCACCAGTCGCCTTAATTTACTTAACGCCAGGGTGATGTATTTGTTACTATTCCCTGTTGGGTATATGAACTTATTTTTGATCATCGAAAGGATGTAAAATTAAGATAGTTATGTCACGACGGCGTATTTTCTCTCGTCAGATAAATCCACGTGGTATGCATTTACCATTGGGGTTGGTATTGGTGGCTGTAGCGATCTCATTATGTGTATTAATTCCATCTACGCCCATTAATATTGCCAGCCTGGATGCCTCCGATAAGCCCCTTCCCACCGCCCTGGGGACAATCACGCGTCCTCCACCGCCGACAAGGGAACACATTGGACGAATTATCTTCACCTGCACGCGCGGCGACTACAACCAGCTCTGCATGATCAACGCCGATGGATCGGGCTACCAGCAGCTCACCAGCCTGGAAGCGCACAGTTATTATCCTGTATACTCACCTTTGGGAGGTTCCGTTGTCTATGCATCGAATCAAAACGGTGGCGTCTTCGATCTTTTCCTCTTTATCTTCGAAGGGGCGCGCCTGCTTCGTCTGACGGAACAGATCGGCAATGTGATCTCGCCAACCTATTCGCCGGATGGCAGCAAGATAATCTTCGCCAACCGCGCTGCCGAAGGCCCCACTTCACTATGGACGGTTGACAGCACAGGCGAAAACCGAGACCTGCTGTATGCCGCACCCAACACCATTGTGGCTGTAGATTGGTCGCCGACTGGCGAGACCATTGCATTTGCAATGGCTGTGGATCAACCCGATGCCTATGAGGTTTTCCTGATGGATGCAGACGGGTCAAATGTTCGCCAATTAACGCGTGGTGTGCCGGGGATCGGTGGCAGCCTGGATTGGTCGCCGGATGGCAAATATCTCCTCGTGTATGCAGGTGCAGCTGGAGATAAGAACATCTTCCTGGTTGATGTGGCGGCGGAGACTGCCGTGCAGCTGACCAATGGCGGCAACAATGCTGCATCCACTTTTTCGCCGGATGGCCAATGGATTGCCTTTAACTCTTTGCGAAATAACGATCAGGCTGATATATTTATCATGCGCCCGGATGGATCAGATGTGCGGCAGGTCACCACGAACCCCGAACCGGATTGGCAACCAAACTGGGAGCCATAAGTAGAAGGTGCCGGTCGTTGATATAAGGTGGGATGCAAGGGGCGATGGATGGGTGATTGTCAGATTCAATGAAGAGGTGTTATGAAAAGGTCCTTATTTGTTTTATTGCTCGTTTCCCTCCTGGCAGGTTGCGGTGGGCTTCCGATTTCCATTCCCTTCCTGCAGACGCCCGCGGTCCAGGCGGTCACTTCGCCGCAGCCTACAGCAACGCCTTTTTCGTTGCAGCCCACGAACACAGCGGATTTATTCGTGATCAATACTGTCGACGCCACCACCACTCCGCCCACCGGTACGCAGCCTGTCACCAATACATCTGTTCCATTCACGCCCACCTTTCGTCCAACCATTACACTTGAGGCGGTGGATCCCAGCCTGTTTACACCTTCACCCAATCTTTTCCTTTCCGTTATGAGGAACACCAGCCAGATCGTATGGGGCAGTGCATGTATTGGTGAGCGCTCGATCAAGTTCACTGCGCAAGTGATGCCGGCGCGTCGGTTGCGCTATGTGACCCTATGGTATCGGCTGCAGGATAAATATAGCGGACGCCACACAGATTGGGGCGGTGGCGCGATCCTGAGCGACAATGATCAAGGTACTTATTTTTATACCATTCAACTCGATCAGATCCATCGCTATCGTTATTTTCAGGATGCCTGGTTCCAGTACCAACTTGTTGCATCCACAGCCACTCAAAAAGTACTCGGTCGCTCTGTAGTTTCACGCAACGAAGTATCCCTAACACATTGCAAGGTATTGTATCCATAACCCTGAGAGAGTGTTTCTTAAGTGGATTGGAGCCATGTTAGGTCTCCCTCCAATCCATGTTCAGCCACGAATTTCACGGATTTACACGAATTTTGCCCATCAAACGTCAAACCTTTGTGCTCTTTGTGTCCTTTGTGGTGAGTTAAGAAACAGTCTCTGAGAAGGCCCCGCCCCGGTCCACATCGCAGATGTTTGCAAAAGGATTTCTTATGAAGAAAAATTTTTACATCCTTGTTCTATCGATCTTCCTCTCAAGTTGCACAGCATTGTCCGATATTGCGCAGATGATCGCTACTCCCACGCCCCCTGCCGCAGTGGAAACGCCGGCGCCCACTTTAAGTGTAACGCCCGCGCCCACACAAAACCTGTTTGCAACAGCCACCAGCACGCCCCTCACGTTTACGCCCACTGTGACCCAGATCGGTGCGGAACTCTTCACGCCCACGGGCACCGCGACAGAGTATCCCACTGGTTTCCCAACAGCAGGTTTGCCGCCAGACGCCCTGGGCGGCACTTATTTCACGCCGGTCAACCAGGGCTTCCTGGCTGTGTTGATATCGAACAGCATCATGTATTGGAATGAAGGTCCATGCACGCCGCGCGACATCAAGGTTTCTGCGTTTGTGGAAGACACGATCAACACTGACAAGGTTCTTTTATTCACACGTTTGCGTGAGAAGAAGAATACGTTGAATGTTACAGAATGGAATTCCGGTGCGATCATGATCAAAGATGACAGTAATGGGTCGTTCAATTACAACATTCACACCTGGAATCTCAGGCGTTACTATTATTTTAAGGAAGCCTGGCTGGAATATCAACTGGTGGGCATCACAGAAGATCTGGATATTATTTCCCGGACTCAGATCTACGACCGCAACATCTCATTAACGCGATGCATGCCGGTGCAGTGAATTTTCCCGCTGAACTTGTCTCGCTCCTGCGCGGGACCTCAAAACTGGTCGCCCTGACAGGAGCGGGAGTCTCACAAGAGAGCGGACTCCGTACCTTCCGCGATGCGCAGACTGGTTTATGGGCGCAGTACCGGCCTGAAGAGTTGGCCTCACCTGAGGCGTTTCGGCGTGACCCCAAGCAGATCTGGGATTGGTATGCATGGCGGCGTGAAGCAGTGAAAGGCGTACGGCCCAATCCCGGTCATTATGCGCTGGCTGAGATGGAAAAGCGCATCCCGGCATTCACATTGATCACACAGAACGTGGATGGACTGCATCGCATGGCGGGCAATCAGAAGATGCTTGAATTACACGGCAATATCCAGCGGGTACGCTGTGCTGATTGTTATACCATTGCTGAAACCTGGGATGACGATACTGAATCGGTGCCGCGTTGCAGGGAGTGCGGTGGATTACTCAGACCGGATGTCGTCTGGTTTGGAGAGGCTTTGCCGCGCGATCAACTGGAGGCGGCAGTGGAAGCGGCGCGGTCGTGTGAGGTGTTCCTGTCGATCGGCACATCAGGCCTCGTCCAGCCGGCCGCGTCACTGGCGTTCGCCGCGCACAATCGCGGTGCCACAGTGGTTGAGATCAATGCCGAGCCCACTCCGCTCACATCGAAGGCAAATTATGTGTTCCATGGCAGATCGGGGGAGATCCTGCCGCGTGTAGTGGAATCAGTTTGGGGCTAGAGAACTCGCGCTGAGCGGAGTGAGGACGTGTTCTTCATCCGAACGCAGTC
>JANMSY010000622.1:0-4784 GCA_031389865.1 Anaerolineales bacterium
TTGCATATTGAAACTGCTCATGATTTTTATTTGTTCCCTGAAGGCGCGCCGCATGAAGGACAGGATCGTTCACCGATGCCAATTGTGTTTCCACAGTAAGCACATGGTTGAGTCCTGAGTCCATGCCCACATTGCGGGCACCATTCGAACACGGGCGATATTGCCGCCTTGCATTGCGGGCATGTTGATTGTGCCGTTGTTACAGCCTGAGGGCGTGGAGTCTCGGTTGCCAGCAAGCTGGCCGTAAGAAGGGGAAACAAAAAATTACCGAAATTTTTACCGCACATGTTCGCTCCTTTTATTAGGAATTCATCCTACCAAATCAATGTAAAGGACTCTTAAAGATTCGTTGAAGAATGTCGTAGGCAAAAATGCCTATTCGTTTCATGGCAATCTGGCGCAAGACGCACAACGACATAGGGGCTATCATGAGTGAAAAGGAGATCATTTATGAAACGTTATCTCATTCCCCTCGTTGCGTTCCTGCTTGGTTCCACGCTGATGGCTGGATTCTATTTCGGTATTCTCACCTGGGCGCAAGGTTGGGAGTACGCCGCAAGCCAGTTCTCGCTCAACCGCTGGTACGTACTGCCGATATTTGTCACTCTGGGCATCCAGGCTGCGCTCTATTCTATCCTGCGTTTGCGCCTGTTCATCCCAACTACATCCACGGGCCACACAGGTGCCATGATGGGCGCCAGCAGTGGCACCTCTGTCACCTCGATGGTGGCTTGTTGCCTCCACCATGTCACCGACGTTCTCCCCATTCTTGGCCTGAGCGCGGCGGCCACTTACCTCACCCGCTATCAACGCCCGTTCATGCTCGTGAGTCTTGGCTTGAACCTCATTGGCATCATCATCATGCTCGTCATTCTCTATCGCGAGCGCAAAAAGTTAGAACCTATTCAGAAATTTGAACCCGTTTTGGAGATCTAATGAGACGTTTTATCATTCCCCTTCTTTTGATCCTGACGTTCATCCTGGCCGCCTGCGCCCCATCGCAAGCCACCCCGCTGCCCCCTGCGGGGACTTCGCAAACGGACACTCAGCCTGCTACCGTATCGACAAAACCTCCTCAGGCCGACGCGGGCGAACTGACCCGTTCCGATGGACAAGGGTCGGTCACTGTTGAAGTAACACCGCTTAAACTTGATACATCTGCCGACGTGCTGGAATTCGATGTCGTGATGGATACCCATTCGGTTGACTTGAGCATGGACCTTGCAACACTCGCAACACTTACAACGGACACTGGTATTACCCTTCCAGCTACAGTATGGGACGCGCCGCGCGGCGGTCATCATGTGGAAGGCAAACTTGTATTTCCTGCCATGAAGGATGGCAAATCCATTTTAGATGGTGCAGACAAACTGACGCTCACGATAACTAACGTAGATGCGCCAGCGCGTGTCTTCGAGTGGCAATTGTAATAACCCATATACATTTCTTATGGAGGCTGGCATGAAAAATAGTCCTCTGAATCGCCGCGACTTCATCAAGGGAACAGCAGCCGCGATTGGCGGCCTGATTGGCGCCCTGATTGGGATTCCGTCAATAGTGTACTTGCTCTTGCCTTCCCTGCGCGCCGAGGAAGATAGCGACTCGATTGCCCTCGGGCCACTTGAAAACTATCCTATAGGAGTCCCAACCCGTTTCGACTTCACACGCACAAAAGTCAATGGTTGGGAGAGAACCTCAGTGAATTATGGACTATACGTGGTACGAAAGAGCGAAAACGAATTTCGTGTCTTTTCGGATATTTGCACCCATCTGGGTTGCCGCGTGAGTTGGCATCCTGATGTTCAGCACTACATTAGCCCATGTCATGATGGTCATTTCGATATTGTGGGGAACAATATCAGCGGTCCTCCGCCGCGTCTATTGGATGAATTTGTCACCAAAATCGAAAATGGCAATTTGTTCGTTACCCTTCCGCCCTTCAAGCGAACTGCATAATTGGAGATACCCATGAACAAAAAATACATGCTGATCATGATCCTCGGCTGCCTGCTGCCGCTAGCTGGCATCGCGGCAGTTTATTTATTCAAGATACCAGTAAACTCGGTTTTGTTGTTTGCATTGATGCTGCTCTGCCCCTTGTCTCACGTGTTCATGATGGGCCAGATGGGGCATGATCACGGCAATGAGCAACAGGGCGCCCATGTCCATGTTGAAGCATCGAATGAGAAGAAATAATCATAATTTCTCGCGGCGCGATTTTCTGAAACTGGCTGCACTCAGTACGGGTGCGTTGGCATTTCGCCCATTTGCCAGGTTGGCTTTACCCGAATTCCCACAAGCGGACAAGTTGGGCCGTATCACTGTTGGCAAGATGGACGTTTTTGCCATTCCCGATGGAACCAGTCAGCCCATCGGCGCGCTGTATGAAGATAATCTTGTCCCATGGATTCGAGAGATGGTTGGGTCAATGCCTGGACGCATCAATCAGCGCTTTGTGGAAACGCCGAATGGCTTCGTTTGGGGCGGTTATGTTCAGCCTATCCGGAATCAGTCCAATGCACCGGTAACAAGTCTGCCGCAAACCAGTTTAGGGTCAGGCATGTGGGTCGAAGTTACAGTACCCTACGTGGATTTAGTGTTGGATAATCCACCTGCGCGTGCACCGTGGTTGCAGTATCGCGAGTCCATTAGCTTGCCTGCGCGATTTTTCTACAGCCAAATCGTCTGGGTGGATCAGATTCGCACCGATGAATCTGGCCAGGTCTGGTATCGGCTGAATGAGAAATATGGGTCTGGCGATATTTTTTGGGGGCAAGCCGAAGCATTTCGCCCACTGACCGTGGAGGAAGTGGCCCCGATCAGCCCTGATGTACAGGATAAACGCATCGTTGTGAGGATATGGGACCAAACATTGTCGTGCTTTGAAGGAGATACGGAAGTTCGTTTTGCTAAAATTTCGAGCGGAGCTTTGTACGACGCCTGGGGCAACCGCGTGGACGCCTGGGCGACACCCGTTGGTGAATCTCCGATCTGGCGCAAGGCGGTCTCGCTGCCGTTGAGCGGAGGCAGCGCCTCGGCAGGTTGGAGTCTGCCCGCTGTTGGCTGGGTGAGTCTGTTTGTTGGAACTGGGGTCGCCATTCACTCAACGTATTGGCACAACAACTATGGAGAACCTTCTTCGCGCGGGTGTGTCAACGCCAGCCCTGAGGACGCGAAATGGGTCTTTCGCTGGAGTCAACCTCAGGTTTCGTATGACCCAGGTGACGTGACAGTTGAATGGCCGGGTGGGACAAAGGTCAGCGTTGAGGAAAAGACGTTATAAGTCGCATTGAATCAAAACGCTAAGGCTGACAGCTCTCGCGCATCCCTCACGAGTTCGAGCGAAAACATTATAATGACTTGGACGGAATCTTGCCGCGCAACGTCTTTGGGCTGTCACTGAAGAGGAACTTCAGCGCATCGTGCTGGATATTCACGATGGCCGGTGCAAAATCTATTCGCAGCTCTCAGCCAGTTGACGCTCTCCGCGCACGCATCAGCGATCTTCAGCCTCCGGCAGATGAATGTGTTGCAACCATCAACCGCGCGGTCAGCTTGCTGGAAATTTCATTGGGCGATATTCGTGACTTGTTGGGGACATTTCGTTCCCCTGAATTCGCCAAAAGCAGACTAGCTGAGATCATCGAAGATATCGTCATCCAACATGAATCGTTTACCTTTGGCACAGTGACGCTTGAAATGAACGGGCCGTTGCCCGAATCTGTATCCCTGCCGGTGAAAATTGCATTGTGCCGCATTCTGCAAGAGTCGCTTTCGAATGTTCGGCGCCACTCCGGAGTGCAAAACGCGACGGTTAAATTATGGGCGGAAAAAGGAAGGCTCATTCTGGAGGTATCAGATCATGGACGCGGCTTTGAGCCGCCTCCGTTAAGTGGGCCGCACGCGACGGAGAAGCAGGAACACATCGGCTTACGCGGGATGCGTGAAAGAGTCGCGTTAGTTGGGGGCAAATTGTCGGTTGAGAGTCATCCTGGCGCGGGGACGCGCGTCCGTGTGGAGGTTCCAATGCATGAGTGACGCGCCGCAGATCCGCATCGTGCTGGCAGATGATCACGCTCTCGTGTTGGAAGGGTTGCGCGCCCTGTTGAGCGCGGAACCTGACCGTGGTGGCAACAGCAACGGATGGCGAGCGTCTGCTTGATGCTGTGCGACGCCTTAGTCCCGATGTTGTGGCCATGGATTTACAAATGCCTTTCATGGATGGCCTGACCTGTTTACATCATATCCGCGCGGAAGAGTTGCCCGTGCGCGTGCTGGTCATTAGCGCCTTTGGAGATGCTCAATCATTGCGCGCGGCAGTTGAAGGCAGTGCAGATGGCTTTGCCATCAAGACCGACTCGCCCGAAATGACTCTCGCCGCGATCCGACAGGTGGCTGCGGGTCACATGGTTTTCCCGGACGCGGTCCGACGATGGCTGATGCGGAAGCCTTCAGATGATCCTACCGCGCTCACCGAGAGGGAGGATGCTGTGCTTGCGCTCGTAGCGGAAGGAAAGAGCAATGCACAGATTGGCGCAGTGTTAGTACCTCAACAAGTTAAAGATGTAGGGTAGTGCACTTTGAAAACTTTTCGAGCCTCATCTACGGTGGAGTTCCAGCGGATTTTTGCTTTGTTTTCATTGCGTGCCTCTTCCCAGGCCACGATCTCGGTGATCAACATCCATTCACCAGGAATCCGTCGAGATAAACATTGTTCAGATAATATGCTGAGTTCAATTTCAGCCATGTTCAACCAGGACGCATGTTCAGGTGTGTAATGAAAT
>JANMSY010000633.1:0-2383 GCA_031389865.1 Anaerolineales bacterium
CCTATTCATGTTTCTCTACAGCCAACAGGATCTCATTGAGATGCACACCGGCTAAATCGGGCAGGACGATTTCTGCTTTACCCACGCGTTCCTGTGGACCCAGTCCCACCGAATGAAATCCACCGCCGCGGGCAGCTTCAATCCCTGATGCCGCATCTTCCACTACAACACATTCGACCGGCTGCAGGCCCAGCTGGGATGCCGCGTGCAGGAACAAGTCGGGGGCTGGTTTTTGGCGTTCCACGCTGCCTCCATGTGAGATGGCATCCAGCAGGTCAGCGATGCCCAGCCGCTGAACGACATCAGGCGCGTTTTTGCTGGCAGAACCCAGAGCAGACTTTAATCCCGCAGCATGGATTTCTTCAAGCAATTCACGCGCTCCAGGGAGCAGATTACGCGGCGTGATATCACAAATGAAATCCAGATAGTATTGATTCTTGCGCTTCATCATTTCGAGGATTTGTTCTTCAGGGTAGTCGTGCTCTTTTAGGATCAGCATTAGCGATTCGCGGCGTGGAATTCCACGCAAGGCTTCGTTATCTTCACGCGTGAACGAAATACTGAGTTCGTCGGCAAGGCGTCTCCAGCCACGATAGTGAAATTCTGCGGTATCCGTTAGAACACCATCGAGGTCAAATATGAAACCTTTAATTTGAGTCTTCATTAGGTTTTTAACCCTTTTCGGATGTGACGGCGGGTTTTGTTAATTCCACAATTTGCTGCTGTCCATGATGGAAAAACTTGAAAGACAATCGCTTCCAATGTTGTGGCAGGCGAGGCTGAACCGTCCAGCCATCGTCTGAAAAGCGTACTCCTGCAAATCCGAATACGATGGCCTGCCAGGTACCCCCTGCGGATGCACCATGAATGCCATCGCTGGCATTGCCTCGTACATCGCGCAAGTCAGCGCGGGCTGCGCGTATGAAGTGTTCGTAGGCATCATCAGGCTTGCCCACGTCGCATGCCATGATCGTCTGGATGGATGGGCCCAGGGATGAGCCATACGTGTGATCGGTGCGCGGTGTGTAGTAATCATAGTTTGTGCGCACCTCTTCGTCTGTGAAGGAATGACGCAACAGGTACTGAAGCATGAGCACGTCAGGCTGTTTGAGTACCTGAGTCTCGTTGCAGCCTTCGATGCCGAATAGCGCTTGCGCAGAAATTTCGCGCGGCTCCAGTGTTGCCAGGTCCACGTCGCGGCGCTGGAAGTAGCCATCGAATTGCTCGATCAAACCGTCAGAACGGATGGGGAGGTAGATGAGGGTCAGTACATCCTTCCATTTGGCAAGCAACTGCGGGCTGAGTGCAAGCTGCCGGGTCAACTCGTCTGCTTTCGCAGGGGCATGTACCTTGAGCCAATTCAAAACATCCAATGCTGTTTGTAAATTCCAGCGAGCCATGTAGTTGGTGTACGCATTATTGTCCACGTGGTCATGATATTCATCAGGACCGATCACATCACTGAGTTCGTATCGATTTTCAGCCGCGTTCCATTCTGCACGCGCAGCCCAGAACCTGGCAGTATCCAGGACCAATTCGGCGCCCTTTTCGATAAACCAGCTTTCATCGCCGGTGATCTTCCAATACAGGTGGGCAGCGTAGGCAATATCCGCCGAAATATGGATTTCAATATCGCCTGTCCAAATGCGAACGAGTTTGGTTTTGTCAGCAAAATGCGGCACCCAGGTGGGTGTCACTTCTTCCCCGGTATCGGCGCTCTCCCAGGGAAACTGCGCGCCGTCGAACCCATTTGCGCGGGCTTTCTCGCGGGCTGCAGGCAGCCGCTGGGAACGATACTCCAGCAGGTTGCGTGCGATATGAGGTGCAGTGTAGATGAAAAGAGGCAGCATGAAGATTTCAGTGTCCCAGAAGGAGTGCCCGCGATAGCCGAATCCAGAGAGAGTCTTCGCGCCGATATTGACGCGATTATCATGACGGGGCGCGGCGATGAGCAACTGAAATAAACTGAAGCGGACTGCGATCTGGGCTTCGTCATCGCCTTCAATCTGGATATCACTTCGATCCCATTCCTGCGCCCAGGCCTGCTGATGCGATCCGAGGGCAGACTCCCAGCTTTTGGGGGCATTCGCATGATCCACCGCCATGCGCGTGGGATCCGTTGTGTCGCGCGACGTGGCAACGCCGACAAATTTATCCAATGTGACTGTATCGCCGGGCCTGGCCGTAAAAGTGCGACTTAAAGTAGGCACACCCTGCGCGTCCCAAAAAGCAGGCTGAGTTGGCGTATGGCTCGCATCAAGGCGCATCGCCAGGACAAGATCAATAGCGGTATCGCGAGTGCGCGTATGAAGATAAACAACTTCATTCCCCTCTGCTGTTGCAACAGGAAACAAACCCTGCTCCACCCATCGCCAGTGCGTGA
>JANMSY010000685.1:0-2113 GCA_031389865.1 Anaerolineales bacterium
GCGCTTCGACGGGCAGGTATGGTCGAAGTTTCAACCATTGGGTATCATTCAGATCAGTCGGGTAGGGTTGCTTGGATTTGGTCATCCTGCAAGTTTGCCCGACTTCTTCATTTTTTGCTAGTTTTCAAACACTTTCTTAGAGTATAAAATGAAAAACAAAGTTAAATTACTTGATGTTGTGGCGCTTACACAGGAACTACCTGAAAAAAACCTGCAACTTGGTCAGGTCGGCACGGTGGTCGAAGTCCTTGCGCCCGATGTGTACGAAGTGGAATTTACTGATAATAATGGTCGCACATATGCGGAACTGGCCTTACGATTTGACCAATTACTGGTATTGCATTATGAGCCATTGTTTGCCTAAGATCAGAAAATCGGAGACTTTCATCTCCGAGTTTTTTATTTAAAAAAGTCTTTCTCGTAACTAGCTAACATCCAATAATAAAACCCTCACGGCAAAATCAAATGCAGATCCCCAAACTCATGCCAGAGATACCCTTCTTGAAGCGCCGCGGCATAGGCAGCTTTGACATGGGATAGCCCTGCCAGCATTTCCAAAATCGCCAGATGCGAGGCTTCGGGTTCGTGCATCCCGGTCAATAACGCGTTCACTGTTCGGAGTCATCGTTTTGGCGAAATGACAAGGCAGGTCCAGCCCTCGCCTGCATGAGTCACCCCGTCCGCATTAGTAAGGGACTCGAGCGCGCGGATCACTGTCGTCCCAACTGCGACGATGCGTTTCCCAGATCCATGCGCCTTGTTGACAAGGTCCGCGGTTTCGGGCGGCACTCGATAGAATTCCTTATACGGCGGCTCGTGCGATTCAAGATTGGAGATGCCTGTATGCAGGATCAATGGCGCGATTTCAATTCCCTTCGTCTTCAACTTGCGCAGCAATTCGGGAGTGAACGGCCGCCCAGCGGAAGGCATCTCTGCGCTGCCGGTCTCTGTGGCATACACCGTCTGATAATAAGGCAAAGGCCATCTCTCTTTAACATAATTGTAGCGGATCGGAAATCCATGCCGCGCAATATAATCTTCCAAAGGCATTGGCAGGTTTACTGTTGCCTGCCACACTGTTTCAGATGGAGGTGAATTCTCAATGCAATCGCTGATATACGCTCCCAGCAAAGTGGCGGATGCGCCATCGGGCAATGACAACATCTCGCCAACTTGGGCATCATCCAAGTGCTTGCTCTTGCCAGTCTCATTCAACGAACGGACTTCCACCGTCCATAGATCGTCGGCCAAATGGGTGGACAAATGCAACTCCAACAGCGAACCATCTGCGCGGGTTGCCGTCAACGCAGAATTGCGTGTACGGCTGGTATTGATCACAATCAGATCGCCACGATTTAGAAACTTGGGCAAGTCATAAAAACTGGCATGTTTGATTCTGTCAGTGGAATAATTAGAAACCATCAGGCGCACCTGGTCGCGCCGCAGTCCGCGCGCCTCTGGGGGTTCACTAGCTTCCAATTCATGAGGCAGGGACAATTTCAACGTGGATAAAATCGCCGAAGGGTCTGTCATGCTTCATCCTCCACACTATACTGTCAACTCACGCGCTTTGTAACGTCCCGAGGGCAGGCCGCCATCGATCAGCGCCATCAACCCGGGCACACTCTCCTCGGGCAAAGGCCGATCACTGATGTCTTCATCGGGAAAAGCCTCCTGCTGCATCTGCGTCCGCATGTCACCCGGGTCCACCCAATACACGCGCAACGACGGATTCTCTTCCGCCAAAATATGGGATAGATGTTCCAACGCAGCTTTGCTTGACCCATATCCACCCCAGCCGCCATAAGCTTCGACTCCCGCATCGCTGGTCACGTTGATGATGCAGGCACCCGGTCGGAGGTCAGCACGAAGCGCCTGGATCAACGCGAGCGGCGCGATCACATTCGTCCGATAGACCTGCTCCAGCACTTCGAGAGGATAATCCCCCAAAGAGGGCTGCGGACTCGGCCCGAGGAAACTGGCATTGTTGACCAATACATCCAGGCCGCCAAGTTTGCGGGCAGCTTCCGCCAACGCCTTGCGATGAAGTTCATCGGTCACACTGCCGGGGATGGCGATCACGTTTGTTTTTTGCATCAGCTCAGAGCGGGCC
>JANMSY010000690.1:0-2811 GCA_031389865.1 Anaerolineales bacterium
GGTGGATTTTACCTTGCGCCCATCCTGTGAGTCGCCTCCACGTGTTGCGGGATCATACGTGCAATGCACTTCAATGATCTCGCCCGCATCATTCTTGACCACGTTCGTGCACTTAACAAAGTATGCATATCGCAGGCGGACTTCGTTGCCCGGATATAGACGATAATATTTTGGCGGCGGCGTCTCGCGGAAATCCTCCTGCTCGATGTAAAGGACCTTCGAGAACGGGACTTTGCGTGTACCCGCGCCCGGGTCTTCAGGATTGTTGACCGCATCCATTTCCTCGACAAGATCATCAGGATAATTATCAATGACGATCTTCAACGGCCTAAGGACCACCATGCGGCGCAGCGAACGCTTGTTGAGATCATCGCGCACGCAGGATTCAAGCAAGGCCATATCGGCGGTGACACCTGCATTGGATGTCGCCACCGTGGAATAACCCATTCGCTGGACAAATTCCAGAATGGCTTCGGCAGTGTAGCCGCGGCGCCGCATCCCGCGCAGCGTGGGCATGCGCGGATCATCCCATCCATTTACATGGTTTTCTTCCACAAGACGGCGAAGCTTGCGCTTGCTCATCAAGGTGTAATTCAGGTTAAGACGGGCAAACTCAATTTGCCTGGGTTGGAAGACACCCAATTGCTGAGGGAACCACTCATAGAGCGGACGGTGATCGCGGTATTCAAGCGAACACAACGAATGGGTGATGCCCTCCATTGAGTCGTTTTGTCCATGCGCCCAATCGTACATGGGATAGATCTTCCACCTGGAACCGGTGCGGTGATGCGGCGGCTCATGGATGATGCGATACATGACCGGGTCGCGCATGTTTATATTTGCGTGTGCCATGTCGATCTTGGCGCGCAGCACGCGTGAACCATCGTGGAACTCGCCGTTCTTCATCCGTTCAAGCAGGTCCATGTTTTCTTCCACATCCCGGTCGCGGTGCGGAGAGTCCTTGCCGGGTTCGGTGAAGGTGCCGCGGTTTGCGCTCACCTGTTCGGGGCTCTGGTCATCCACATAGGCCTTGCCCATAAGCACAAGTTTCTTTGCCCATTCATACAATTCGTCAAAATAGTCGGATGCATAGGTGACCCTGGCCCATTCGATGCCCAGCCAGCGCGCATCATCCATAATGGCCTCCACAAACTCGGTCTCTTCCCTGGCCGGGTTCGTGTCATCGAAGCGCAGGATCAGCTCGCCGTTGTTTTCCCTGGCGATCAAGTAATCGATCATGAACGCCTTGACGTGACCGATGTGCAGGTATCCGTTCGGTTCGGGTGGCAGGCGTGTACGGACGTAATTAAAGCGGCCCGTCCTCAGGTCTTCCTGGACGGCTTCGCGGATGTAGTCGGTGGGTTTGCCGGTCGTATTTTCTTCAGGATTCATAGTAGCGCCTTATTCAGGGATTTTCACGCCTCTCCGGGCCTGCGTCTGTTCCCGTTCAGGAACTTTTTCCCAGCTGGAGAAGTCATACCAGTGATTATAACAAAGGGCAAAGTATAATTCACTATGGAGGCTACAATGAGCGAAACAAATGAAAAACAGGCAGGTTTCTTTGGTACTTATTTTGACCGTGACTCCATCCTGCGCATTTCGCGCTGGGCGGAGATCCTTGCATGGGTCACCCTGACGGTCTATATTGTCAGCTGGATCGTTTCACTGCTGTTATTTTTTGCACAATACTACAATGGCATGTTTGCGGAAAAAGGGATGACCTTCCTGAACACTCTCAGTTTCTTTTCGCCTTATTTGCAGCAGCCGCTTCCGGGAGTCTTCTATTTCTTTGGGTTGCAGGCGATTTCGAAAACGCTGCTCATCCTTTTGGACATGGAAGATAACACACGCCGCGCTGCAAGAAAATAATCCTTGCCTGCTGTTTCGTGGCATGCTGTACTACCGCCCGTTGTGGAAAATTGGGGAGTCGCCCAACGGCATACCGCCACTGCTGACGGTCCAAAAAACCTTTAAAAGGAGCCTGGATAAAAAGATCCAGGCTTTTTGATTTTAAAATCACCGTAGAGTTCACCTTAAATTCACCAGTGGAGAGTGAAGTAGAAATGAAAATATGCATCACAAGCGTTGGGTAGATTTGGCAACACCGAACTTGGTGTGGGTGCAAGTGTCTGGAATACCTCGATTTGAACTTCTCTTAAATATCCCGATGTTGAAACGTATTGATTGCAAAAGCCAGGGCAATTACCAGATATAGTATCGCATACAGAATCATGGCCGCACTGGGGACAGAGAGGGTGGTGAATGGTGTCATCTGCAGCGCGGAACTGAGGGGGGCTTGCATTTCGAACGTGGCGCGGCGCCAGATCGCCTCGGTGGGGATGAGCAGGCTGGTGACGATGCCCACTTGCACAGCGGTCTGGTTGCGGAAGATGGCGCCAATCTGTTCGATCCAGCCGCCGATGAAAGCCAGTCCATACAGGCCAAAGACAAGGCCGCCGGTCGCCAGGGCGGGCATAACACTGGAACAGGCCAGGGCTACGGTCATGACCAGCAGCGCCTCCAGGTAGATCAGCGATAAGCCCGCCAGCAGGTTGTTCGCCAGATAGCCCGCCTGCAGGTATATGCTCAGAACAATCCCCCCAGACATCAGCAGGGAATACAATCCAAGAAGTCCGGCGAAACCCAGCCATTTGCCCAGAACAACATCGGAGCGGCGTATGGGCTTGGTAACGATGGTCTGGATGGTGCCGGAGCTGATCTCGCCGGCCAGCGTGTCGGCGCTCAGCAGGCCCCCCATGGCCACCGAAAGGAAGGCGACCGCGTACAACCCGGCCATCAGCAGGAAGTTGG
>JANMSY010000706.1:0-21648 GCA_031389865.1 Anaerolineales bacterium
ACCATTCGCCTGATCCATGAGGTTGTGGTGGAATGGGGAAGCAGGCTGGGCGTGACACAGGCGAAGAAGTTGCGCCTGGATGGGTCGGTGACGGAGACCAATATTCACTATCCGACCGACAGCGGTCTGCTGGATGATGCACATCGGAAGCCTCCTGGAAATAGTTTTTGTGGCTGCACACTTAAAACTACTCCCGAGGCTTCTTCTCTACAATGGCTGAATTACGCTTTCGTTACCCATTTCTTGGACACGAACTAGCTAGACATTCTTCCGATTGGTTGTAATTTTTGTGCTTCTACCACTCGCAGAATGAGCTTCAACATCACATCATTCGTCTATCCGTTTCTGATTTCTGTCTGCAGAACTCTCCGCAAACCTTATTAAAACCCATCATTACCAGCTTTTGAACAATCACTTCTATTTGGCTTTCTCCAAAATGGAGGGTATAATTGTTTTACGGATTCTATTATCGATAAAGAAAGGTAAGACAAAATGGATACTGTAACGATCTCGGAAAAGTATCAGATGGTTATTCCTCGGGCCATTCGAGAGAAATGGGGCATCAAACCAGGGCAGAAAGTGCGCTTGATCGTATACGGCAATGTGTTGGAAGTAGTTCCCGTGCGCAACATTAAGGAAGCACGTGGATTTCTTAAAGGCATGAGCAGCACTATTGAGCGCGAAGAGGAAGACCGCGTATGAATGTAATCGATTCGTCTGGCTGGCTTGAATATTTTATCAGCGGCAAAAACGCTTCGTTCTTCGCACCGGCGATTCAAAATGTTGCGAATGTCGTTGTGCCAACCATTAGCATTTTCGAGGTATTCAAACGAACCTTGATTGAAAAAGGCAGAACCGACGCGCTCGAAGCAGTAGCCATCATGTATGATGGCAAAGTTGTTGATTTGGATCGAGAGATTGCCTTGATTGCAGCTGATTTATCCTTTGAGCTAAAATTGCCAATGGCAGACAGCATCATTCTTGCAACCGCCCGCGCACATGACGCCACTCTCTGGACACAGGATGAGCATTTCAAAGACATTGAGGGTGTGAAATATATCGAGAAAAAGCCTGAAAAATAAGGTTTGCCGGTCAACGCAGATCCGAACAGTAAACTTTGTTTTCAACTATTGATTTCTAACTCATATAGGTATAGAATACGCAAATTGTGAGCTGCTTTAATGAGCAGACGATTATTCATTATTTGAATAGCACTATATACAGACAAAAACATACTAAGAAGCCATAAGACCCAAGATATGGCGGTATAAATCGCCCAAGAATCTGTCTTGTACATGAACCGATTCGTAATCGTCAGGTCGTGGGTTCGAATCCCACCGGTGGCTCAGGATAAAAAGTGGTTTTTCTCTCTACGAACGGGCTGTTCGGGAAGGAAAAACCATGACCAGACGATTCTTGAAATTTCTTAGCGGGATTATAATCGCCATCCAACCTTAGTTCCTCCAGCAGGTTCAATACTTTTGCCGGCTGTAGAAATCCCGCCGGCCGATAGAGAACACATGTCTCTACTTATACTGGCAGGATAGTCAAATATGGTTGGATGGGCTCCGGTTCCCGAGAATGAGGCAACTGATCCGCGCATTTATGTTTTTGGGAAAGATTCAATTATGGAGGCAGGCAGGGCTGCTCCATGGTCCCTACAGTGACCAAATCCCGAGACCTTAAAACTATCCTCCCAGCGTGACATCCTGAGACTCATACCAGCGCAATGCATTGAAGAAGTGCTCCGGCTTGAAATCAGGCCAGAAGTCATCAATTACATAGAAGTCCGCGTAGACGGCCTGCACGGGCAGGAGGCCGCTTAACCTTCTGCGACCTCCCCACCTCACGACAAGGTCGATCCTCGAGACTTCCGATGAACCGATGCACTCCGTAAATGACTTTCGTGTACCGCGAGGGGAGCCGTTCGCTTTTGCTGAAGCCTTGCTCAGATCCCATAGCCAATCATAGTTCACGAGGAAATTGACCTTCAGGGTGCCGTTGCCCAGTACCTGCCGGGTCCTATAAGGCTTCAGTTCGGCAGGGAAAAGGGGCGATTCGTCATTTCCTACTACCAGCAGCGATGCATCCAGCTTGGAAAGCCCATCTACAGCATCAACGCATGCCTGCCGAAACGCGGCAGTTTGTTCAGGAGGCCGCTTTGTGTTGTCGTTTGTGAATCCGTAGACAGATAATTCTTCGACCCCAAGAGCTTTGCAAATGTCATAAAGTCGGAACCCTGGCTCCAGGCCGGAGGCGTATCCCTCTTCCTTGCGCAGCCCTCTGTTTTGTGCCCATCTGCGGTTGCCATCGGGTATCAACGCCACATGTCTGGGAAGGCGTCTGAAGGTTGGCAGATTCATGAGCTACCTTCCCTCTCTTGAAGGCGCCTGTTTGCTCCACGCCCGGCGGTCCGTGTAAAGCAGCGGACAAGACTCGCCATTTTTGACAGTGATACCGTCGATGTTTTGTACAAAAGCTTTCATAGTAACTCCTTCAGTGACGACCTTACCATCGTCTTGGTTAGTTGGCCCCAATGCTGGATTTAACAGCATTCAAAGAAGAGAGACCTCTCGCAACACCCCAGGCGGTGTATTGAAACAGTACTTTGTTTTGAAGGCATCCCTCATAATGAAATACGAAAGGCTTTGGAAGTCTGTGACGTTTCCGAAACCTTTTCCCGTTTCACCAGCTTCCTGCCTATCCCTAACACTGCTACGTACCAGGAGTATGTCACAGAACGATAACCGATCTGTGACGAGGCGGTAACAACATTTTGGTATAAATTAAGTTGCAAGTCCACGTCGCCACGTTTTTATCCGGGAGCATCCAATGTTCAAGAAGATTTTTTTACTGTTTTTCGGGACTCCAATCATCCACCCGCCAGCTCCGTGGAAAACGCTGGTAGACCGCGCAGACTCCCAACTATCTGCTGCACTCATAATGGCGATTGATCATTTTATGCGGAAACGGCATGAGCGGTATCCGCTGCTATTTCAATGCGTATTCGACTGCTGCTTCCGCATGGATCCTGGTGGTGTCAAATAGAGGGACTTGAGTATCCTGCTGGTGAATTAACAACCCAATTTCAGTACAACCCAAAATAATTCCTTCTGCGCCCCGCCTGACCATTTGCTCGATAATGCCCAGGTACTGTTCCCTGGAATGTTGTCGTATTTCACCCATAACCAGCTCATCATAAATTACATGATGGACAATCTCGCGTTCCTGAGCATTCGGAACACGTACATTCAAACCATATTTCTCAGTAAGTCTGCCTTTGTAGAATTCTTCTTCCATGGTAAAGCGCGTACCCAATAACCCTATCTTCTGGATCCCTGAATCTTTTACCCGTTGAGCCGTTGCGTCTGCAATATGCAGGAGTGGAATTTTGACGCTGGCTTGTATATCATCTGCCGCCTTGTGCATTGTGTTCGTGCAAAGAACTATAAAATCCGCACCGCCATTTTCGAGACTTTTTGCTGCGTCACCTAACATTTGAGAAGCTTCCCCCCATTTTCCCTCATGCTGGAGAATTTCCATCTCCGCGAAATCAACCGAAACCATGATGCTTTTCGCCGAATGCAATCCACCAAGTTTTGCCTGGGTTGTTTCGTTGATAATACGATAATACTCGATGGAAGATTCCCAACTCATACCGCCGATGAGACCGATTGTTTTCAAACTTATCCTTTTTAAGATTTTTTAGAATGCGCTCAATGATTCGTGGAGCGGCGACACCATCGTAAAACAAGAAAGGGAACAATCCAAAATGGCACTGTACTCACCACAAAAAATCCAACAAAATTGGATTGCCAGGTTTATTTTTGCTCTCAAATGGAAGGACCACCTTTAACTGCGGTTTTTATTGCCCAAAGACAAAACAACAATTGCTGCAATGAGACCTAAAAGAATCAGGCCCACACATAAAATGTTACTGTCACTGGAAGAGAAACTAGTCCTTCCTATTACGTACAATATCATGAAAAACGCGGCAATACCACCAATAATAAAAATTACTATTTCCAGGACATCACTGGATTTTTTGGCGGGAGGGTAGGAATTTTGATTTGGTACATAATTTGAAGTTTGTCCTACCTTAGGCAAAGAACGTTTGGTCACTTCCTGGTTCTGGACATCTTTGGAACTTGTGATCTGAGGCTCACTCAGTGGCGTCTCTTCCAATTCCTGCAGCCTGGTCAACGCATGCAAGTTATGGGGCGAAAGCCTCAGCACCTGGTGATAGCAGTCTTTCTTCCTGGAGGGATTGTCGATCATTTCGCCCAACAATTGCCAGGCTTCGACCTCATCTCTATTCTTTATTAATATGGAGGCGAGCAGCCCAATCGCTTTTTCTTTATCGCCGCTGGTAATTAATACTTTTACCTTATCAAGATCGCTCATGAACTTCCTCCGTACTCTGGGATGCCGGGAACTTTGCTTGTGCAGAGTGATACCGAGTTTGATCTTTTACAAATACGGTCAGAATTATTATAGCTCCCAATCCGTCTCTTCACCATTTCTCGTCGGGTGCAAAGATGTACATCGAAACTGGTCTTAACGACATCATTCGAGGGGTGGTTATATGATCCGCAAGAACAAGACCCAGGATATAGCGGTGAAATCGGCCAAGTTTGCCGATGAGTTCAAAGTGATGAAGTTAAAAAAGGTACGGGTTGGAAGGTCTTGAAACTTTCCAACCTGTACCTTTAAACTTGTTTATTCTATTCCGTCAAAAATGTGATCCAGGACTTCTTCACTGACATCAAAGACTGAGCCATTTTCGGGGATGGCTTCCCGGGTCATCCACGCGGGCAGGCGGTCATCTTTGGCAGTGAAGCCCGCCCGTTTGTTGAACTCACGTTCCATCTTGATGACTTCTTTTCCCAGCGCCTGCAAAATGTTGTCAGGCAGATCATCCCATCCATAGCGGGAGCTCAGCAACCGTTTCACTACTCCGTCCGGAGTCGCGGCATATCCAAAACCCGCGAAGATACACGCACCCAGGCTATCGTAACCAGCCATGTTCAGCTGAGCGTTGAGCGATGCATCCTTTTGAACGGTTGGGTCGAGGTGATCGATCTTGGCGCGGATGGTCAAGCCGCTGGTGTGGTCCGCGCCCTGGGGAGTTGTGGCATACGTCACACCGGTGCCTTTGATCGAGCGCGGCTCGTATGCAGACATGGCCTGTCCCTTCACAGCGGGCACACGTTCGATGTTGTATCTCTTCCCAACACTGACCGCGCCGTCGCCAAGCACGCGTCCCAGCTCAGAGCCCTGACGAATTTCATTAATCAGATGCATCGCGCTGGCTTCATCACCCCAGGTCATCAAACCCGCTTCGGCCGCAACACCCAGCGCCGCACCGATCTCGATGGAATCGAGTCCCAGATCATTCACCTGCCAGTTCATGCGACCGATGCTATCAAGAGAGTCGATCTCCAGGTTGGTTCCCATGAGTCCGATTGTTTCGTATTCCAGCGGCGAGACAATGATCCTGCCGTCCTCCCCGCCAAATACATTCGAGCATTTGATCGTGCATCCTGCCATGCATGCATGGGATGGATCGGACGGTTTGCCGCGTTCAAGCGTGAACGCGCGCAATGCATCTCCACTGATGTTTTCCATTTGCTCAAATGTGCCACGCGAGAAATTGCGTGCAGGCAAAGCCGCAAAGCTCTGGCACATGGGAGCAATCGCCGCGGTTCCATAGTCGCGATACGTCAGGGATTGGGGGTGTTCCATCACTGCCTTTGTGTAATCCTTCTGCGCAACTTTGAACGCCTCCGGATCCACGAGGGGCGGCTTCTGGCCACCAGCATGATCGAACACAATGGCTTTCAATCCCTTCGAGCCCATGACCGCCCCGAGGCCGCCGCGCGCTGCGATACGCGAGGGGACTTTATCTTTATCCAGATTCTGGATGCCCGCAGCCTTCATGCGCATCTCCCCGCCAGGTCCGATCAATGCGATGGCGACCTTATCGCCGTACTTTTCGATGAGCTTTGGTGCCGTCTCATACACGCCCACGCCCACCAGATCATCTGCCTTTTCCCATTTCGCGCCATCAGATAGTGAAAGATGTAAAACCCAAAAACCATCTTCCTTCGGCTGATCCTCGATGATCAGCGCCTGGATCCCCATATGGGTCATATGCAGCCCTGTTCGCCCACCGGCGTTGGCTTCCTTGATGCCGCCCGTGAGTGGAGATTTTCCACCTACAGAAATACGATCCGTCGACGACAGCATGTGCCCAACCAATAAGCCGGGCGCAAAGATCAGTTTGTTGCCGGCACCCAGCGGATCGCACTTCGCGTCTACTTCATCGAGCAGGATGCGCGCCAACAGCCCGCGCCCTCCCAGTCGTTTCCACGAATCAGGGACGGGTTCGTGCTTAAGAGTTTGCTCGCGAACATTCACGCGCCAGACCTGGGATTTATAGTCGGACATTCGTTACTCCACTATGCCATTGCGAGCTCTGATAGAGTTCATAGGACTTGGGATGGTTCTCGTGGAAGAGCGGTTCTTCTTGCTTGCGGAGCTGTTTGAGACGTGAACAATTGAGTGCAGGCATGGTTGTGTACAAAAGTATACAGGTACACGGGTGGACACCGGTAGGGTCTTGATCTGTGTACTGTTTCCATGTTCATTTGATCGCTTCCCTCAGCGCGCCTTCAAAAATCTGGAGTCCATCCCGGATCTGGTCAGAGGTCACATTCAGCGGCGGGATCCAGCGGATGGTGTTGTCATAGGTGCCGCAGGAGAGCAAAAGCAGGTCACGTTCTTCTGCCGCGTGAATGATTTCCTTGACCAGCGGTTTGGCCCGGGCTGGTTTCCCATCTACAATGAACTCAGTGCCGATCATCAAGCCTCTGCCGCGCACATCGCCGATCTCCGAATATTCCTCCTGCAGTTTGCACAAACCTGTCATCAATTGAAGACCGCGTTCAGATGCATTCTCAAGCATCTTCTCATCGCGCATGGCACGTATGGTCGCGACCGCTGACGCGCACGCGACAGCATTGCCACCATACGTCCCGCCGATGGAACCAACATCCAGTTTCAACATAATATCTGTACGGCTGAAAACGCCCGATAACGGCATGCCAGAAGCGAGGCCCTTCGCGGCGGTGATGATATCTGGCACAACATTGAAGTGCTCGAATGCGAACCATTTGCCCGTGCGTCCAAACCCCGCCTGGACTTCGTCGAAGATGAGTAGGATGCCGTGTTTATCGCAGATCTCGCGCAAGCCTTTGATAAATGAGACAGGCGGGACAACATATCCGCCTTCGCCCAAAACTGTTTCCACTAAAATCGCCGCAGTCTCCTTTGGAGCGGTCTGCGACGCCAGTAGATATTCAAGCTGTTCCAGCGCGTATTCAGACGCTTCCGCTCCCGTCATTTTTAAACGGAACGCGTACGGAAACGGCGCAACGAACACACCCGAGGGCAATGGTCCAAAGCCTGTGCGGTAGACTGTCTTGGATGTGGTCAACACCATCGTTCCCGCGGTGCGTCCGTGGAAGGAGCCGCTGAACACGATGACATTTTGCCTGCCTGTCGCTATTTTGGCGATCTTGACCGCGTTCTCCAGTGCCTCGGCACCCGAGTTGGCAAAGAAAAAGCAGTCGATCGAAGGCGGCGCGATCTGACGCAATTCTTCGATCAACTGCAGCATCGGTCTATGGATGACAAGATTTGCCTGGGCATGGATGAAATTCCCTGCCTGCTCGCGGATCGCTTCGACCACTTTCGGATGACAGTGACCCGTGTTAGTCACACCGATGCCGCAGGTGAAGTCCAGCAGTTTGCGTCCATCGTCCGTGTAGATATAGGAGCCTTCGGCGCGTTCTGCCACGAAATTAAAAATGCGTGACCATGTCGGAGACATGTGAGGGAAGTTATCCGCGTAGAGTTGTTGGGTGGCCATGGCTTCCTTTTTGGAAAACATTGGTGGTCTCGATACAGCAGAAAAATACCGCCTACTCAACCACCGATTTGAATTTCAGGCGGGCAGGTACTCACATGCCCATTCGATGTCGTGTTTCTTCAACGTCTCAGGGGTTGGCGCGCCATCTTCGTCAAGGCCCGCCAGCTTGTAGTAGTGATCGATGGCGAAGTCAATCTCCTCGTGAGTCAGAGCGAAGCCCGCTGTGGGGCCGCTCCCCTTCAGGGCTTTGAAGAACTTCTTGGGCAGTCTGTCGTCTTTTCGTCCGAGTCCCTCGCGGGCATTAAATGTCCTGAAAAGGCTCAAACGCCGGCGGCCGACTTCCATTAATTCATTAACAGTTAAGTCCCAGCCAGTGACCGCGTTCATCATGATGGCTGTCTGGTTACCGTCATAGAGAGTCCATGTGGGGCCAAATACAAACTGGCACAGACTGGCTGAGTCGAGCATGGAATAAAAGACTTCGGTCTCGTATGCGAAGCGGACCTTTTCTTCATTGAGGCTGTAGGCGGGCTGCGGCGAATCGAGGCCGATCTGCTTGAGACGATCAAGATTAAGGTCGGCAACGCCTTCTTCATAGTAGGGATCGTGTTCGCTGGATTGGTGATCTGCGCCAAAAGGATTGACCGCATAGATAAGCCCAAGGCTTCGTTTCGCCTGCGGCATATGTGCTGGAGCCTCCGCACCTTTGACCGTGATCAGGAATTCGTCCGCGCCATTGCCCCAAATTTTCGCAGCGCGCTCGGACCCCTGGCTGAGCACGTTGCCAAGAGGACCTTCATTCTTCACGATGGCGTCCAACGCCTGAAGCATGACATCGGCATCGCCGAACTTGAGTTCAAGCCCGCCCGTTTGTTCCCGGGTGATGATGCCGTTTTCATAACATTCCATTGCAAAGGCAATAGTCGCACCACAGGCAATCGTATCGACTGCATACTCATTGCAGATTTGATTTGCCTGGGCAATCGCAGCGAGATTATCCACCCCACAGTACGAACCGAAAGTGCCGAGCGTTTCGTACTCAGGACCACCATAGCGCGGTTCCGCTTTGTATGGACCATCATTTACCTCGACTACGCGTTTGCATCGGACAACACATGCATAACAGGTATCGCGCTTCTTCAAGATCGTTTCGACCATGCGCGCCCCGCTGATGTCTTCACAAGTCTCGAACTGACTTTCGTTATAGTTACGTGTTGGCAATGAACCGATTGTGTTCTGGAACAGCACCACGGTTGCAGTGCCCTCTGCGGCAAGACCGGGCATATCCGGGTTATCAGGCAAGATTTTGGGGCCCAGCTTATTGAGTGCGGCCAGGGCTGCTGGGTGTGCGACTTCCACTTTCTTCGTACCGCGCACCACGACCGCCTTCAGATTCTTGGATGCCATCACAAGCCCCATGCCTGTGCGGCCATTATGACGATTCGACATGGACACCAATGACGAGAACAACACGCCGTTTTCAGCCGCGGGACCGTGCTGCAGGATCTCGGCTTTTTTATCGACTTCGGCGTGCAGAATATCATCCACTTCCCCCGTCTTTTTACCCATCAAATGTGCGGCGTCGCGCAGTTGCGGTGTACCCTCAACGATCGCAAGATACACAGGCATTGGCGATTTACCTTTGATGACAATTCCATCAAAACCGGCAAATTTGAGCTCAGCCGGAAAAAAACCACCGCTCTGCGAATCGCCAATGCCACCGCTGATCGGCGACTTGGCATTCGCGTTCAAACGGCTCTGCCCCGAAATCGGCGCGCCCGTCGGCACCCCAGCCATGAGCGTTAGAACATTCTCGGGCCCAAGCGGGTCTGCACCCCTGGGCATCTCACGCAGAATGTAGTGCATCCCCATCGCACTCCCACCCAGATATTTGCGATAAAAAGCCTCCTGCGGCTCCTCGACCGATAACTCACCTCTCGTCAGATCCACGTGCAGAATCTTTCCGTTGTAACCGTAAGGCATGACGTCCTCCTCGTTTTTTTCAATTATACAAGCCGGATGGTCTAATAACAACCTGACCTTTCCGAAATAGACAAACAGGGACGCGTTCGTGAAGGAATCCGCGTTTCCAGGCGCCGCTTCTTTCCGGAGCGGCGCATCCTACAGTGGCATGAGGCGATCCCCTGCCGGTGTCATTTCCCTGATGCCATATGGGAAGCCGTAGCCTGCCATCTTTTCCATGAACGGATCTGGCTCAAAAGCCTCGGGCCCCAGCACACCTGTGCCGCTCCATTGACCATGGGCAAGCAAATCCATTGCGATCACAGAGTTGAACGCTGTCTGTGCAACAACCGCCTGGCAGCCCCATGTATTCATGCATTCCTGGTTATCCGCGACCTGATAAAGATAGACTTCACGAGGCTGTCCATCTTTCACACCTTTGACCCATGTTCCAGCACACGTTTTGCCATGCATCTTTTCGCCGAGATGAGCCGGGTCAGGCAAACAGGCGGCCACTACATCTCGCGGCGCAACCTGAATACCTTTTACATTGATCTTTTCCTTGCTATCCAGGCCAAGCATATGAAGGGTCTTAAGAACGCTGATGAATTGATCTCCAAGACCATACTTAAAGGTTGCGCGTTTTGTCTTTACCCAGCGCGGGATGAGCAGTACTTCCTCGTGTTCCACATTGACCACTTCCACCAGCCCGATCTCGGGGAAATCAAACACTTCGGGTTCGGAGAATGGCTCGGTCGTGTACCAGCCTTTCTCCTTCTCCCAGATCACCGGCGGATTCAAACATTCTTCGATCGTGGTCCAGATGGAGAAATTGGGAGCGAACTCATAACCGTCAATTGTGATGTTCGCTCCATCGCGAATGCCGATCTCCTCAATCTCGTCGAAGAGATGATCCTGTGCATAACGTGCGAATACATCTGCCATGCCGGGTTCCACGCCCATGCCCAATAGTGCGAGCAAGCCTTTTGCTTCCCAATCCTTTGCCTTCCCGAATTGATAGTCGCCAAGTTTGATTCCTGTTTTGTGGAACGGGTCATCGGAATTCGGCTCAGATAAAGTCATTGCCATATCCATATACGTTACCCCCACGTTGTATGCGGCATCAAAGATCTGTTTATTGAAAACGGGATCCACCGCGTTCATAATAAGATCAACATTATATTTCTTCGCCAGTGCTTCGATGTTTTCCTGCTTGCTGGCATCAATGAATTCAACCGGGAAACGGTCTGGCTCATGTAGTTTGTCCTGCACCTCTTTGGCGCGCTGAATGTTGTAATCTGCAAGCACCATCAACTCCATCCACTGGCGTGGCCTCGCAATTGCGGCAATTGCTTCCCCTACTCCCCCGACCCCCAATAATAAGACTCGCATAAACTCCTTTCGAATGGCTCCACCCTCCGTCGATGTGCGGGGGCAGACAAGTTTGTTTTAGCAGGACCAGGATAAAATCCAGAATGAAACGGGGGTGGATCTACAAAGCAGTGACAGTCACCTTAATGGGGCGAGGTGACTGTCACCTTTATTTAATCCTATTGGCTGCCAGCAGCAGCTTTGAATTCTGTCCAGATACGGTCATACAGCTCGAGTGCATCTCCAACATCCTCAATCCACTGCAAGCGAGAGGCAACCTCTGGTGGCGGATAAACACCTTCATCCTCCAGAATAGCCGGATCAATGAACTCCTTGGCTGCAGCGTTTGGAGTGCCATATCCCACATACTCTGCATTTTGGGCGGCAATTTCAGGGTCGTTCAGGTAGTTCATGAAAACCATGGCGGTATAGGCATTCGGCGCACCCGCGGGGATGGCCATGTTATCCTGCCAGATGGTGGTGCCTTCCTGTGGGATCACATAGACAATGCCTTCACGGCCGCCAGAATCAGGCAGGCCAGCCAGGATCGCATCACCGGTCCACATATGTGCCAGAACAGTTTCTCCCGAAATGATCAAGTCATCATTGGTCTGGCTGTCATAGGCTTTCACACACTTGGCCTGTTCGATAAGCAGATTCTTGGCCTCTTCAAGATGAGCAGGGTCCACGTCGTTGATCGGATAACCCAAATACATGAGGGCAGCGCCGATCGTCTCGCGTTCATCGTCAAGCATGCTGATCTGGCCGCAGTAGGGTGAATTCGGGTCGAACATCATTTTCCATGAGGGTTCAACATCCGGTACGACTGTGGTATCGACAGCAAAGCCGGACGTACCCCAGAAATATGGCACAGTGTATTGTTGTTCGGGATCAAAATATTGATTGACGTTCAGTTCGTCCATATTTTGGATATTCGTAATGACGTTCCAATCGAGTTCCATTAACATCCCTTCTTCCACCATGAGTTGCACCATGTAGTCTGAGGGGACGACGATGTCATAGTCAGCGCCACCCGCTTGAAGCGTGGCGAGCAGTGTTTCGTTCGAATCAAAATTGGTCTCAGTGACCTGTACACCACACTCCTCCTCAAATTGAGTTAGGATGTCAGGGTCCATGTATTCCACCCAGGTATAGAGGAAGATCTCTTCAGCAAGCTGTGATTTGTCGCCGCAGCGTTCGGCTGTCTCACCGCCAGTTGGAGCTTCGGTTGCATCGGAAGGTTCCGTGGCTCCCGGGGAATCTGTTGCCTGGGGCGCTTCTGTCATTTCCACCTCCGTTGCAGCTGGTTCAGTTGCGGTCGCGCCTCCACACGCAGCCAGCACCAATGAAGCAGCGATGATCATGTAAATCAGACTCTTTTTCATTTTTTCTCTCTCTCCTAATAGCTAAATTTGAATCTATGCGTCATTTCACCAGTATCTAATGACCGGGGATACGAACAGGTTTATTCAGAAAGCATCACCTCCTTATTATTTTGATAGAAGTAATAATGCTGAGAAAAATGCTGCGGTGGCAGCAACGAACACGGTACTCCAGGCAAGGATACGGCCAGGTTTATTGCTGTCCGCAAGTTCCTCGCGGAAACTCTGATATGAACTCCATACCCAGAAAAACCCTGCAAGCAAAATCAATCGTAGTATCAACTCACCCATTGTGAATACACCAGGCACAAACAGGGCGGGCAGGCTGAAAAGCCCAAATAAACCGAGCCCCAGCCCTGCTCCAATGGACATGGCTTTCGTATATACCGGCCCCCCATTTTGTGCTGTCAGTGAAAGCCCAACCAGCCCGATCGAGCCAAGCAGGAGCGCGGTCGAGAGGGCATTGATCTCGGGGGTCACGCCGCGGCGCACAAGGGAATAAATATACAGGGGCATGGTTTGTTCACGTATTCCTTTTGTGAATGCTGTAATGAGATAGTCATCCAGTGAAAGGGTGAACGCCATTAACGCTCCACCGATAATGCCAGGCATCAGCAAAGGCAGGGTTACACGCTGAAAGGTCTGCCATTCATTCGCGCCCAGATCTGCAGCGGCTTCCTCCAGGGTGCGATCAAAATCGGCCAGGCGGGCGCGCACGATTACATATACAAAGGGAATATCAAATGCAATGTGAGAGATTGTGATGGTATGAAGGCCAGTAGTTCCCTTGATCCCAAATATATTTTGCAGAAAGGGGAATAAAGCCTGATTAAAAAACAACAACAGTGCAATACCCATTACAATTTCGGGGATCACAATGGGGAGATATAGATTTGCATCAAATGTTGTACGTAGCTTGAAACGATAACGTTCCATGCCCATGGCCGTCAAGGTTCCGACAACCGTCGCGACAACTGTTGTGACCAGCCCCACAAGCAGGCTGTTGCGCGCCGCATCGAGCAGCTCCTCATTTTGTGCGAGTGATGTATACCACTCGGTGGAAAACCCGGTAAATAGGGCAACCGAGCGTGTATTATTAAACGAAAAGACTATCAGGATCAATACGGGTAGATAAATAAAAGCAAATACCAATGCTGCGTTGGCGCCCAAAAGCCACCTACCGACCTGGTTTGCACGGCGCTGTTGCTGACGTGGATACACCGGGAATCGGGTGCTCACATTGCCCTCCGGGTCTCTTCGGTGCTGGAACGGAAGTAGGCGATCACACCGATCAAAACCAACAACATGAGCATCAGGGACATGGCAGATCCAAAAGGCCAGTTTCGCGAGACTCCGAACTGACGGTTGATCAGAGTACCAATCATTTCGATCTTGCCGCCTCCCATGATATCTGGCGTGATGAACGCGCCGACAACAGGCACAAATACCAGGACAAGAGCCGCAAACACTCCGGGCAAGGTCATGGGGAGCATGATACGCAGGAAGGCACGAAAAGGTGAAGCGCCCAGATCGGCTGCGGCCTCCATGAGTGTGTGGTCAAATTTTTCAACCGAAGCGTACATTGGCAATATGGCGAACGGCAGATAGCCGTATATCAAGCCAACCACAACAGCAAACTCATTGAACAGTAAATCGAGGGGCTGGTTGACCAAATGCAGGCCCATGAGAAATGAATTGACCAGCCCTTCTGTAGCGAGGACCTGCTTCAAGGCATACGTGCGCACCAGGAAATTTGTCCAAAATGGGATGATGATGAGTACCATCAGTGCATCACGCCAGATCGGTCTTTGTCTTGATACGAAATAGGATAATGGATAACCAAGGATGATGCACCAGAACGTGACAATCAAGGCAATGCGAACAGAATGCCCAAAAATACCCATATACAAAAGAGGGTTGCATTCAGGACCTGCATACTCCGAAGCACAGGCATTGAATAATTGCCGGTAGTTCTCAAGGGTGTAAACAGGAGGAAGTTTTATGCTCCCAGCCCTGCCTCGTTCCACAAAACTGATGAACAATACAATAAGCAGCGGCAGATTAAAGAAGAGAATGATCCATAACATACCCGGGCTGAGCAACCCGAATAGTTGAAGTCCCTTATAACGACGAAAGAATTTCAGCATGTGTACTCTCCCGATTCCCCTGCTCTATTCCGTTAGAATGCGGGACGATGCCCGACCAAATGAAACACATACTTCATCACCTGCACGGGGCATCCCACTATGCGAGTGTGTGACATTCTGTTCACGCACCCGCATTTTTTGACCACCAGGGAAACGCACGCCATAATGAGTATCGGTACCGATATAGATGACATCCTCGACGCGGCCATTGAGATTATTCCCATCTTCGATATTAAAGTTCAATCGGAGTTTTTCGGGTCTCACTGCAACCGCCACCTGCTGACCGTTTGTAAACGTTCGACTCGACTCGACGTATACTGATCCCGTGCCCGGCAATTCGACCTCAACCATGGCGCCATTCTGTCCGTTTACCACACCCTCCAGGAAGTTCGTTTCGCCAATAAAATCTGCAACAAATTTGTTTGCCGGGCGTTCATAAATTTCGTTGGGTTCGCCAATTTGGAGGGCAACGCCTTTGTTCATTACTGCGATCCGATCGCTCATGGTCAGCGCTTCCTCCTGATCGTGCGTCACGTAAATAAACGTAATTCCAACTTCGCGCTGGAGGGTCTTAAGCTCCAGCTGCATTTCCTTGCGCAACTTGAGATCGAGCGCGCCAAGGGGCTCATCCAGCAGAAGCACTTCGGGTTTGTTGATCAAGGCGCGGGCCAGGGCGATGCGCTGCTGTTGTCCGCCGGATAATTGCTTGGGACGACGCATTTCCATCCCAGGTAAACGCACCATTTCAAGGGCTTCTGAAACTCTCTTGGAACGCTCGGCTCGCTGGATACCCTTCATCTCCAGGCCAAAACCGATGTTTTGTTCCACGGTCATATGAGGAAATAGAGCATATTGCTGAAAGACCGTATTGACCGGCCGTTGAAAAGCAGAGACTTGACTGACATCTTTTCCATGAATGAGTATTCTGCCCTCTGTCGGAAGCTCAAACCCGGCGATCATCCGCAGAGATGTAGTTTTGCCGCAACCCGAGGGACCCAGCAGTGAAAAGAATTCACCGTCCCTGATTTGCATCGTGACATGATTTACCGCAGCCAAAATTCCGCCCTCGGGTGTCACAAATTTCTTGACTACATCCTGCATTTCAACTGCAAACTCATTTGCCATCTCTCTTCTCCTCGAAGACGTATCCTTGAATTTTATTCGAGTTTTAGGGTATTGCAAGCCGCTGCTCTCACAACACGTGCATGGCTGCCACTGCCGTTACATGGCCCTGGCTACTGCATCCACCGCGTCATTCAAGCGGTTCAAACCTTCATCAATCTCCTCCTGTGAAATAATTAATGGCGGTTCAATCCGAATGGTCTGTGCACTGGTCAAAGTACCTGCGACCAATACACCGCGCTTGAACAATTCGGCTGCAACCTTGTAACCAATATCAGGTGTACGAAAATGCTGACCAATCAACAGGCCTTTGCCTGTCACTTTTTGATAAATTTGTGGAAACTCTTCCGCCAGTTCAGAGACTCTTTCGATGAGGTAACCGCCTTTTGTTGCTGCAGCCTCCCATAGCCGATCGCGCAGCATAACATTGATTGTAGCGATTGCCGCCGAGCAGGCCAGGGCGCCTCCACCTGTTGTCGTCGTGTGCATGAATGGATTAGGATACATCATCGGATGAAAAATTTCTTCAGTGGTTGTGACCGAAGAGATAGGCATCACGCCTCCACCCAGGGATTTGGCCGCTGCAATAATATCGGGTGTGATATCCCAGTGATTAACGCCCCATAGTTGCCCAGTGCGCGCCAGGCCGGTTTGCACTTCATCGGCGATGAGCAGGGCGCCATATTTGCGCGTCGCAACTCTCACACGCGGCCAGAAATCATCCGGCGGGACAATGCCGCCCGCTTCCCCCTGGATTGGCTCGAAGATTACTCCAGCAACACCAATGCCCACCTTGTCACAAATTTCCAATTGCTGTTCAACTGCACCCGCATCCCCAAATGGGACGTGATACACCTGCCCGCCATACAAGGTGCCCATGGACTGACGAAAATCCGACTTGCCCATCATGGAAAGCGCGCCCATGGTTTTTCCATGGAAACCCTTGAGAGCCACAATGAATGCAGACTTACCGGTATAAAGCTTCGCGATCTTGATCGAAGCTTCAATCGCCTCCGTGCCACTGGCAGCAAACCAGGAATATTTCAAATCGCCAGGCGTGATCTCTGCCATTAGCTTTGCCAGCACACCGCGCAATGGATCAATTAATTCCTGGCTCGGCATGGGACTGCGCCTCACCTGGGCAATCACTGCATCCACAACCTCAGGATGGCACCAACCCAGATCCATCATGCCGAATCCGCCAAGCCAGTCAATGTACTTGCGTCCCATCACATCGGTGAACGTGGAACCTTTGCCAGACCACTCCACCGCCGCCCAATCGCCCGCTTCGGTGACAGATTTACGATAATCCAGCCAGCCGCGATTGAAATGCTCGGCAAAGTTTTGTTTTGATTCATCGATGATCCACTTCGCCTGGGCTTCTTCAGGGAAGTTTCCCTGCTTGATAATATCAAGCCATTGATTCGAATAGGATAATGCGCTGTCGTAGTTTTGGTTCATAAAAATTAAACTTTCTAATCCACTCTTTGGGTTGGCAGTACCTACTACGTACAAATTACACCATTTGTGTATCCATAAGTTCCGCCAGGCCTTCATCCAACAGAATCAGGCCTTCTTCCAATTGCTTTTCAGTTATCACCAACGGCGGAACAACAAAGAGGATGTTCTTGAAATTGAACACGTACACACCATTGGAGATCATGAAATTTTTCAGCGGAGTCAGATCCATTGGCTCTTTGGTCTCACGATTCGTCACCAGCTCAAGCGCTGAGAACATGCCGATATAACGCACATCGCCAATGGAGGGGTGCTTCGCTTTCAGTTCCTCCAGTCGTGCTCCAAGATATTTCCCAACCTTTTTGGCGTTCTCAAAGATGTGCTCTTCTTCATAGGTCTGAATCGTTGCCAGTGCAGCAGCACAAGCCAGGGCATGACCGTTATACGTTAGGCCGGCATACAATACCTTGTCATCAAAGAATTTTGCGATCTTCTCGCTGACAATCACTGCGCCGAGGGGAACATATCCCGAAGTAATCCCTTTCGCGGTAGTAATGATATCTGGCACCACGTTCCAGTTATCCACTGCAAACCATTCGCCGGTGCGTCCCCATCCGCTCATTACTTCATCAGAGATCAGCAGAATTCCATACTTGTCACAGATTTCGCGCATCCTTGGCCAGTACTCATCTGGAGGGATAATGAGTCCGTTGGTGCCTGTCACACCTTCGAGGAAGATCGCCGCGATCTGGTCTGGCCCCTCGTGCTGGATTACCTCTTCGACATGCTGGATACATTCCCGATGGCATTTATCCGGTGTCCATCCAAACGGACAACGATAGCAATATGGGTCAAGAAAATGGACGACGCCCGAAATAGCGGGCTCAGCAGGCAGGCGCCGGTAATCACCCGTCAATGCCATCGCCCCATGTGTCGCGCCATGGTAAGAGCGATAGCGCGCCAGAATCTTGTGCCGTCCCGTGTAGAAACGGGCGATCTTGATTGCGTTCTCATTCGCTTCAGCACCGCCCAGCGTAAAGAAGGTCTTCTTCAAGTCGCCGGGCGTAATTTCTGCAAGCTTCCTTCCGAGCAGCCCACGCGGCTCAGTCGCCATGCCCGGCGAGGCGAAAGTCAACTTTGCAGCCTGGTCCTGGATGGCCTTCACCACCTTCGGATGCTGATGTCCGACATTCGTATTGACCAGTTGTGAGGCAAAATCAAGATAGCGTTTTCCATCTGCATCCCAGAAGTATGCTCCTTCCGCCCGATCCATTGGGATGGGATTCACCTGGCTTTGATTGGACCAGGAGTAGAAGGTATATTCCTTGTTGAGATCAATGATTTCCCTGGATGTTAGCTTTGGCATGAGGTCTCCGTACGAAAGTGAACAAGAAAACAGGTATGCCCGCGAGGGGCATACCTGTTTGCAATCTACTTCTTTACATCTTTTACAATTTCGGCGTAAACATTTAATGTCTCGTCAATGTCTGCATCTGAATGTTCGTAGCACAGGAACCAGGGCTCGCGGGCATCGTGATCGGGCATAATTCCGCACTCGATTGCCCTTTCCGCCAGTTTGAGATATAGGTCATGATCGCTGGCTGCCCAATCGCGTTGACAGGTGACAGAATCGGTATTTAATGAAAACGAGAACATGGCAGGGTAGCCCGTGAACACTGCGGGAATACCGTTCTCTTCAAAAATCTCCTTCAATCCATCCATAAGTCGCTGTCCGCGCTGTTCAATGGTTTTGAGGATTGGTTTCGATTTCAACAAACGCAACGTTGCATACGCGCCGGCTACACCCGGCTTGTTGTTGGTATACGTCCCACCCTGCGCCACACCCTGCCCGATGATGGACATGATCTCTTTTTTTCCGCCGAACGCAGCGACAGGGTAGCCATTGCCCAGGGCTTTGGCATATGTCGCAAGGTCCGGTTGGATGTTGTAATATTCCTGCGCGCCACCGTTGGCAATACGGAAGCCTGTCTTCACTTCATCCAGAATGAAGACACATCCATATTCCTCTGTCTTCCTGCGGATCAGCTCGAGAAATCCATCCAGCGGATTGATCGCAGCGCAATTTCCCTGACACGGCTCCGAGATCACCGCCGCGATCTGCTCCCCGTACGAACGCATGACACGCTCGAAGCCTTCGAAGTCATTGAACGGAAGTGTGATGATAAGCTCGCGCATGGACTTTGGAATCCCGGACGAGGCCGGCACAGCGATCGGGCTGCGACGGTTCCCATAGGCTTCCACCGGCGCATATGTAGACCATAGGGTATGGTCATGGAACCCGTGATAGTTTCCCTCAAACTTCACAATAAGGTCCCGTCCTGTGTAGGCGCGCGCCACACGGATGGCGTGCATGGTCGCTTCCGTGCCGGAGCACGCAAGACGAACCATCTCGACAGCGGGTGCCATCTCCACGATCATTTCAGCAACCGCGACTTCCAGTTCGCCCGTCATCGCGAAGAGGATGCCTTTCTGGATCTCTTCGATAACCTTCTGGTCCACCTCGTCATAGGAATGGCCCAGAATAATGGGACCAAACGCCATGCGATAATCAATGTATTTTTTTCCATCCACGTCCCACAGATATGCGCCTTTGGCCCTGTCAACGTAGGGTGTAATTCCATCACCCCAAAAGCGGAAGTTGGAATTCACCCCTAAAGGGATGATTTGCCGGGCACGCTGCTGCAACGCTTGTGTCTTCGAGCCGAACATAAGATAGCCTCCGCGTATAGTTAGTCTGTTGTTGCAGTTTCATCGCCGGAAATTTCGCGCATTATTTTTTCCGGGACCCGCCATTGATACACGTCTTTGATGATCAGCGGCACAATGGATGAAGTTGTCTTGCGGACACCAGGGATTTTTCGGATGACCTCGGTTACAAATTGATAGATCTCTGCCGTGTCCTTTGCAACGATTTGAATGCTGACATCCGATTGACCAATGCCACACGCCACATAGCTGACATTATCAAATTCTGCCATCTGCTTTGCTACTTCAAGAATGCGGTCCGATTCAACTTCCATCCATACATCTGCGATCGTGGTCAGGCCAAATGCCTGGGGTTTCGCAACTGCACTGATTCGAATCACTCCCTCGTTCACCATGCGATCGATGCGGTATCGGACTGCACGTTCAGAAATATCTCCCAGGCGACGGGCTACCTCCGAAGCAGGCATCCGTCCATCTTCAAGTAGGAGATTGACAATTTTTATATCAACTTTGTCGAAATTGTACATATTTTCCGCTATTTGTTTCCGAAACCTACAAATCTTTCTCAAATATACAACGAAACCCACAAACACGTCAAGGATTAATCTGCACACGGTAACATCAACCTGCTTATTGCAGGCTTGAAATTATTTAGTGGGGTCCTAGGATTTAGATGTTGTCTTCTGAAATACCTTCAGGAAGTATTGACAGCTGCATAACGAATGACTGAGTGGGCAAAATGAAAAATGAATTCTAACATCCTGACATCATTTGGTTAAGTTTATAGAGCCTTCATTCTGCATTGAGACAAATTTCCTGGTGATTACCCACAAGTGAACTCCGGAAATGGGAAAGGGTGCAAGAAAGAAAAAGAGAGGGTCATGCAAGTAACGATAACAGCAGATATGCCTTGTAAGAGCCAGTAAGGTCCATCGCGGTCAATCGTGCGCCCTAATTTGCCACCCAATTGCCGTAACCATAAAACTGCTTTTGGAGGCCAATGCACAGAAATGGCGAAGACAATTTGGGCAGCGAGCAAGACCATTGCAAATAGGCGTTTCATGCGCTGCACGGTTTGGACGCGCATGTCTTCGACATCCAAGCCTTGTTCTTGATCAAAGCGATAGCCGTGTTCAATGCGGGAGCGCAAGCGCCAATCGTTGTAGACCTGTTGAACCGCAGAGACACTGGTCAGCGGGATGTTGGTAATCAAAACCAATTGGCGGTTGAGCGTTTCGTCATCGGCGACCAAAATCCATAAGGGGCGGTCGGTGTTGGGGATGCGCACCATAAACCAGCCAAAATGAACGGTGTCGAATCTGGTTTCCCCGACGTGCTGGAATAATACCTGGAAGGTGGTCTGATAAGGAAGACTTTCCACCAGGTCTTGTAGTTTTTCAGTTTCCCAACGATCCAGGCGGTCATTGTAGACTTCCACAATGCGCTCCAGATGGCTGACGCGGAAGACAAATTCCTCGGAAAATCGGGATCGTTCGGATTGAAATCCTCCCTCAGTACATGGAAGCCCTTCGGGCTGATATTACCA
>JANMSY010000017.1:0-3431 GCA_031389865.1 Anaerolineales bacterium
TTTTCATCAGGCAAAATCTAGTTTTTGGGAGATTGCTTCGTCGGGGAGAGCGCCCTCCTCGCAACGACATGGTTAATTTTCGGATAGGCTCTAAATGGTGTCATATGGAAATAACAGATTCGTTCTTTACAATAGGATACAACATGCCATCCCTCTCAAATTCACGCGGTAAAATTGCCTTATGAATAAACCACTCAAAGTAGTCATCCCCATGGCGGGCTGGGGAACACGCATGCGCCCGCATACCTACAGCAAACCAAAGCCGCTCGTCAGCGTGGCAGGCAAGACCACGCTTGAGCATCTACTCGATATGTTCAAGACCCTCCCCGAACCTGACAACGTGGAGTACGTTTTCATCGTGGGTCCTTATTTGGGGGAGCTTCAGGTGCCGAAGTTCATGCAGGAGAACTACCCGAATCTCAAGGCACATTATGTTGTCCAGAATGAGATGAAGGGACAGTCTCATGCGCTCTGGCTGGCGCGTGAGCACCTGAGTGGACCGATGATGGTTGTCTTTTCCGATTCGATCATCGAAACGGACTTTTCCTTCCTGGATAAGGAGGCAGCCGATTGTGTGGCATGGGTACTGCCCTTCCCCGACCCCAGACGGTTTGGCGTGGCTGAAGTGGGCGAGGATGGCTGGGTGAAGCGCTTTATCGAAAAGCCGAAAACCCTGGAAAACAACCTGGTTGTGATCGGCTGTTATTATTTCAAGAGCGCCGAAAAACTTCTCGCCGCCATTGAAGATCAGATGGAACGCAACCTGGTTCTCAAAGGAGAATTCTTCCTGACCGATACCATTTCTGTCATGATCGAAAAGGGCGCAAAAGTGCGGACAGAGACCGGCGAGAGCTGGCTCGATACGGGGACGATCGAAGCAACGCTGGACACGAACAGGATATTGCTCGACCAGGGCAAAGGCAACAAAACCACAAATGAATCGAAGGATGGTGTGGAAATCATTGCTCCGTCTTTTGTTCACCCGAGTGCAAAAGTTTCGAACTCAGTCATTGGTCCCTACGCGTCGATTGGGGCCGATTGTACGATCACAAACAGCAGGATAAAGGAAAGCATTATCGAGGCGGGCTGCAGCATCGAGTCTGCGGCGCTGAGTCGCTCCCTGATCGGCAGACAGGTCAACGTGCAGGGAAGAGGTGATCAGCAATTCATCCAGCTCAACATTGGCGATAGCAGCTATGTCACCTTCTCGGAACCCAACCCGGGATGAATACGGTTGAATGCCGCTCGGATGCAAGCTTTGCCGAGCGTCCACTGTCGCTTACATGGCAGGGAGTGCGTTACGAGATCGCAGAGATCGTGGCACGCTGGCGCGGTCCGGGTGAAAAGGGATTTACAGTTAAGACAACGAATGGGCAGGCTTTTGATCTAACATATCGGGAAGTTCCCGACGAGTGGCATATCCAACCCATCTAATGCTCGGGATGCCGTCCACGGCGTCCGCTTGCACCGAGGACGGCGCAAGGAGCAGCAAAGCCAAATGGAGGCGCAATGCAGGAAGTGAGCAATGTTCAACGTCTGTCAAAACGAGTAGCAGGGCTGAAACCTTCGGGCATCCGAAAATTTTTTGATATCGCCGCGACAATGAAGGATGTGATCTCGCTCGGCATTGGTGAGCCTGATTTCACAACGCCAAAACCCATTCTTGAGGCGGGCATTCGTTCACTGCAGAACGGCGAAACGCATTACACCTCGAACTGGGGCAAGCTCGAGCTACGTGAAGCCATTTCCGAAAACTTGATGCGCCTGTATAACGTGAAATACGATCCCACATCTGAGATCATCGCAACGGTCGGCGTCTCTGAAGCGCTGTATCTAACCTTCACTGCGATCCTTGACCCCGGCGATGAAGTCATCATCCCCACCCCGTGCTTTGTTTCGTATCAAGCCGAAGTGATCATGGCGAACGGCATCCCCGTGGAAGTGACCGCCCGCGAAGAAAATAACTTCATGGTCGATCCCGCAGACATCCGCAAGGCGATTACGCCGCGCACCAAGTGCATCTTTATCGGGTACCCGTCCAACCCGACCGGCGCTGTGGCCACCCGTGAGGTGATGCTTGAAATCGGAAGGATAGCAGAAGAATTTGACCTGCTTGTTGTTTCGGATGAGATCTATGACCGTTTAGTATATGACTTTGAACACGTCTGCTTCCCATCCCTGAGTGAAAGCCTCAAACAGCGCACCATCTTATTGGGCGGTTTTTCAAAAGATTACGCGATGACCGGCTGGCGTATTGGCTATGCCTGTGGCCCGGCTGACATCATTCAGGGACTTGTACGCATCCACCAGTACACGATCATGTCCGCGCCGACCACCGCCCAGGATGCCGCGCTCGAAGCCTTGAAAAGCGGAAATCCATATGTGGAGGAGATGGTCGCGGAATATGACCGCCGCCGAAGGCTTTTGGTCGCGGGACTCAACCGCCTCGGGCTCTCGACCTTTGAGCCGCGCGGCGCGTTCTACGCGTTCCCCAACATCCGGACCTCGGGCATGGATGATGAGATGTTTGCCGAGAAGTTATTGCTCGAGGAACACGTTGCCGTTGTACCGGGCAACGCGTTCGGCCCCGGCGGAGATGGGTTCACGCGCATGTGCTATGCCACCGAATACAGCAAGATCGAGGAAGCATTGCATCGCATGGAAAAGTTTATGAGCAGGCATGGATAAGAGAAAATGGAAGGTGGAAAGTGGGCGGGCTGAGAGGCTCGCTCTTTTATTTCTGAAACCTGCCCATTTCTTTCTCGTATACCCAGTGCTACAATCGAACTCATATCATCATGCAGCTTGCCGTCACAAACCTTGGCAAACAATACCGGCGTGACTTTTGGGGTTTGAAGGATTTTTCTCTCAACGTACAACCTGGAATTCTCGGCTTGCTCGGGCCGAACGGCGCGCATAATAAGAATCAAAAAAATCCCCGAGACTTTCATCCCGGGGATTTTTGATCTTCTGTCAGTCAATTAGCGGACGACGACGACGTTGCTCGCCTGAAGACCTTTGGGGCCTTGTTCAACAGTGAACTCGACCTGCTGGCCTTCCTGGAGGTTCTTGAAACCCTCGCCCTGAATGGCCGAGAAGTGGACAAAGACATCTTCGCCGCCTTCGCGAGCGAGGAAGCCGTAGCCCTTTGTTCCATTGAACCACTTGACTGTACCGTTGATACGTTCCGACATTTTTGCCTCCTTATGGCAAATGAAAAAATATGGAGGGTACTCATTGGGTGTTGCATCGGAGCGCCTCAAGGGCGAAAAACAAAGCGGCTCACGGATGATCCGTGAGCCAACCTGGTGCTTCCAAAGCAAACTACTGGTATCCTACAACCGCAAGCATAACATGAGGCATGGTGCATGTCAATAAAAATAAATATACAAATTTTGTAGGAAATTCTCGATTTTCGCGGTGCTATAATT
>JANMSY010000056.1:0-15269 GCA_031389865.1 Anaerolineales bacterium
TGCAGCTCTGGAAAACGCTGTCGCGCCAATACCATTTCATCTTCACGAGCAATCGGATAAAAATCGGGGTCACAAAAGAAAAAATCTGGAAATTCATCCAGCGCCCGGTATTTCAATTCAGTGGGACCAAGTCCCGCTGGAAGTGTTGGGAGGAGAGTCGGCGATCCAGGTGTGGAAAATGGAACTTCTGTGCCGACCCCATCCGGTGTCACAGTGCCCATCATGGCTGTGATTTCGACAGGTGTGGAAATACCACTGCCCGAGGGAATCGAAGCACAGGCGGCAAGAAATATCGCGCTGACAACAGTAAATGCAGTTAGCTTTCCCATCGAAGCCTCCTACTGTTCAGGACTTGAATGTAAGATATTTTGTTCCATATGATGTGGACATACTAAACAGTATCGCGCAAGCTCATTAATATAAAGTTTACATCCAACGGGTTCGGCGGAAACAAAAGACCTCGAATTGAGGTCTTAAGAATTTAGCTCCTCGCCTAGGACTTGAACCTAGAACCTAGCGGTTAACAGCCGCTCGCTCTGCCAATTGAGCTAGCGAGGAAAGCGACCGACATTATACGTGTAAGGCCGGGGAGTGTCAAGCATTTATATAAATGTGTGTACCTGTTACCTTTAAGATCGCTCTGAAGGAGAAACGCAATCTCGCCATGCTGCTTTCCTAATACTTTACCGCGCTGAATTTTCGCAGTTTATCAATACGATGTGTCGCGCTGATCTGGCGTACTGTGCCCGTCAGGCCGCGCACCACAAGTGAATCAGTGCTGGCTCCATCCCCAAAGTAGCGGACGCCCTGCAGCAGCTCACCATCCGTAATCCCTGTTGCCGCAAAAAATACATCTTCCGACGAAACAAGATCATCCATGGTAAGGACCTTGTCGAAGTCGTAGCCAGCCTCACGTCCACGGCGGAATTCATCTTCATCGCGCGCATAAAGTTTGCCCTGGATCTCGCCGCCCATGGCGCGCAAGGCACAGGCTGCGATCACACCCTCAGGCGTACCGCCTACGCCGATCAAGACATCCACCCCGGAGTCCGGCCAGGCAGTCATCAATGCCGCGGCAACATCACCATCAGGGATCTGACGGATACGCGCGCCGGCTCTGCGGATCTCAGCGATCACATCCACGTGGCGGTCACGATCAAGGACGATGGTCGTCAGGTCTTCCACATCCTTTCGTTTGGCTTTGGCAATGGCTTTAAGGTTTTCGGTGATGGACATTTCGATGTTGATAATGCCTTTTGCCTCCGGCCCCACTGCGATCTTGTTCATGTACACAAAAGGACCTGGGTCGAACATCGTACCGCGCGGAGCAATGGCAACCGTCGCGAGCGAGTTCGACCGGCCAAACGCCAAAGGGCGGGTCCCGTCAATCGGGTCCACTGCAACATCCACGTCTGGGGCCGAACCGTTACCCACATTCTCGCCGTTGTAGAGCATGGGTGCGTTATCCTTTTCTCCCTCACCAATGACAATGACTCCGTTCATATCCACCGTTTGGAGTACGATCCGCATGGCATTGACCGCGGCCTGGTCCGCCCCTTCCTTGTCACCGCGGCCCATAAAGCGACCTGATGCTAATGCCGCGGCTTCGGTGACCCTTGCCAGCTCAAGAGCAAGGTTGCGTGTGGGGTCACTACCCATATCTACTGACATATTGCCTCCTCTATAGGATAAAAAAATGGATTATGAAATAACCAATTGCTGCGCCCCAAATCCATGAATCAATGCGGTCCAGAAATCCGCCGTGACCGGGGAAAATGTTGCTTGAGTCTTTAAGACCGCTTTGACGTTTGAGCATACTCTCGCCAAGATCACCGAGAGGCGCGACCGCACCGATAAAGAACCCGAGCAAACCGCCCTGGAAAGGGTTGATCAAGCCACCCAGCGGCTGTGGTCCCAGGGAAGAAAACGCATAGGAGAAGAAGGCGCCGACAAGCACGGATGTAAACAGCCCCGCAAAATATCCCTCCCAGCTTTTCTTCGGGCTGAGGCGCGGCGTCATTTTATGTTTTCCGTAAACTGCTCCGATTGAATATGCGCCTGTATCGCCCGCCCAGACGATGGGCAGGACGAGCATCCACCACCATAATCCCTGTGGAAGTTGGCGCAGATCAAGTAGATAGGAACCAATCCAGCCAAGATAGGTGAGGCCTGCGACAGTAATACTAAAATCAAGCGCGGCCTGATTTCGGCCGCGCTCAAACGCAAATAAATGGATTGTCATTGCAAGCAGGACGATCACCACAAATAAAGGGATTGCCCAATCTGCAAAAAAGAAGCGTGCCGTGGCAATCACGAGCACGCCTCCAACGGTCACAACTTCATGTGGTTCATATTGAACAGTCCGATAAAGACGAACATACTCCCATGCACTGCCAGCCAGAAATACCGCCATCAACAGAAAATAAAACACCCCACCATAAATAATGGCGGGAAGTCCGATAACTGCCATGACAAGGACTGTCGATGTGCGTCTAAGCACTGGAAGCCTCATACTCATTCGATGAGACTTTTCCATAGCGGCGTTCGCGTTGAGCAAATGCTTCAAGCGCGCCGCGGTATTCTTCCTTGTTAAAATCGGGCCAGTATGTGGGTGTGACGTACCACTCGGAATATGCGGCCTGCCAGATCAGGAAGTTGCTCACGCGCAACTCTCCGGACGTGCGGATGATCAGGTCAGGGTCAGGTACGCCCGCTGTATAGAGGTAGCGGCTAACCAGTTCATCTGTCACATCTTCAACAGGAATGCCATCCTTCATGATATTCTGAATCGCGTTGACAATTTCATCCCGCCCGCCATAATTAAAAGCGACATTCAGGATCAGGCGGTCATTATTCTTGGTCAACTCAATTGCTTCCAGCACTTTTTCCTGAAGTGTTGGAGCAAGACGTTCCAACCGGCCAATGTGACGCAGCTGAACACCTTCCTTGTTCAATTCAGCCAGTTCACGGTCAATGACATCTTCCAGGATGTACAGGAGACCTTTAACTTCTTCCGGAGGTCTTCCCCAATTTTCCGTTGAAAAGGCATAAATCGTCAGATACTTTACACCAAACTCCACGCTTGCGCGTATCACCCGGCGCAGGTTTTCCGTCCCTGCCTTGTGGCCGGCGAGACGCGGCAGCCCGCGCGAAAGCGCCCAGCGGCCATTCCCATCCATGATAATGGCAACGTGGCGAGGCAGCTTGTCGGCAGGAGCTTTTTGAGGGGAATTTGTCATGAATGGCACCTGTCATTTCGAGTATCAAAGTGGCAAAGCAATCTTCCAGATCCAAAGGGAAGGGCCTGCCCAAAAGCTCGCCATGACATACTTCTATACTTCCATAATCTCAAGTTCTTTTTTCCTGCCCATCGTCCCGACCTCTTCAACGTAGCGGTCGGTCAGTTTTTGCAGGTCCACTTCACCGCGCTCCAGTTCATCCTTGGAGATCAGTTTTTCCTTTTCGAAATCACGCATGTCATTATGAGCATCGCGACGGATATTACGGATGGCAACCCGCGACTCTTCCAGACGATGATGGACATGTTTCGCCAGGTCACGACGTCGTTCCTCAGTTAACGGAGGCAGATTGAGATGAATCACCTTGCCGTCATTATTCGGGTTCAAGCCAAGTTCCGACATCTGAATCGCTTTTTCAATGAGTTTTATCGTGGACGCATCAAAGGGTTTGATCATGAGCGAGCGCGGCTCGGGTACGCTGATCGAGGCCAGCTGCATCAATGGCGTTGGCGCCCCATAATATTCGACAGACAATCTCTCAACCAATGCTGGACTTGCGCGTCCGGTACGGACCGAGGCAAGATCATCATGAAGGACTTGGATTGCGCCCCGCATGCGATTCTCGGCGCTACTAAGAATGTCTTTTATCACCACAGCCTCCCAGTGCTGAATTACCGCTGTCTGATTAATCCCTAAACTTTTTGGGAAATTGCATACTTGATTTCAAATTTTGAGTTTAGATATTCGCGCGGCACTCCATAATCTCGGTTAAGGATACACCAAAATTACAAAAAATGCTACGTGTACTCCACGTGAGAGAGGTTTTGGAGAATCCTGAGAGTCTCTCAGAAATAAAAAAAGGAGAGACCCATCTCTCCTTTTCATGGATCCAAAAAAGGTTAGTCGTATACGAGAGTGCCAACGGGTTCGCCGCGCAACGCACTGGTCAATGCCTGGGTATCCCAGAAGTTGAGCACCAGGATGGGCAGGTTATTTTCCATACATAGCGTCACCGCGGTACTATCCATTACTGTTAACCTGCGGCTCAAGAAATCCATATGGGTCATGGTGCTGAATTTTGTTGCAGAGGAATTCTGCTTCGGATCTGAGTCGTAGACGCCATCCACCTTCGTGGCTTTGATGACCACATCCGCACCAATCTCAGTCGCTCGCAACGCCGCAGCGGTATCCGTTGAAAAATACGGGTTTCCCGTGCCCGCGCTGAAGATGACCACACGTCCCTTTTCCAGGTGACGGATAGCGCGGCGGCGGATGTACGGCTCAGCAATGGCGCGCATCTCAATCGCGGACATGACCCGTGTATAAACACCTGCACGCTCGAGAGCATCCATCACGATCAATGCATTCATGACCGTTCCGAGCATACCCATGTAATCTGCGGTCGCACGGTCCATGCCCCGTTGCAATCCCTGCTTGCCCCGCCACAGGTTGCCGGCCCCGATCACCACGGCGATCTCCACACCCATGTCGTACACTTCCTTGATGCGGCTGGCAATCGACTCGGCCTCATCCACGTTGATCCCATAGCCGGATTTACCTGCCAGGGCCTCCCCACTTAATTTGAGAAGAATACGCTTGTATTTAATTTCGCTCATCATTCTCCTTTTTGCCCTCACCCAGCCCTCCCGAATCTGGAAGGACGCCAGGTGAAGGATTATAAAAATGACCAACCCCGGGGTTGGTCATTTCAAATTAATTGTTTAAGCTTTCACCCAGCTCCCATCGCTGGAAGCGGCGCACGACCACATTCTCGCCGATCGCAACAACATTCTGAAGGATCAGCTTTTCAACTGTAATCGACTCGTCACGGATGTATGCCTGTCGTGAAAGGACAATCTCATCCTTGAACTTTTCAAGGCGTCCCTGTACGATCTTCTCCATGACATTATCTGGCTTGCCTTCCTCTTTTGCGCGGGCACGTGCGATCTCTGCTTCATGTTCCAGAACGGATGCAGGAATATCCTCCGCTTTGATGTAGCGCGGTGCAGATGCAGCGATCTGCAGGGCAATCTCATGTGCCAACTGGCGGAATTTCTCGGAACGGGCAACAAAGTCCGTTTCGCAATTGACTTCCACCATAACGCCCACGCGTCCGCCACCGTGGGAATACAGTTCAACAGCCCCTTGTGAAGCTTCACGGTCAGCGCGCTTGGCAGCGGTTGCCATGCCCTTCTCGCGCAACCAATCCACTGCCTTCTGATAATCGCCATCTGCTTCTGTGAGCGCCTTGCGGCAGTCCAAAATACCTGCATTGGTCGCGGCGCGTAACTCTTTGATCATTTCTGTCGTGATATCCATCTAATTATCCTTATTACCTGAACGACTACTTGGTCGTTTCTTCAGTAGACTCTGCGGGCTTTGCGGTTTCTGTTTTTTCAACAACGGGTTCCACAGGTGTGGGTGCCACGGGCACTGGTGTTTCTGCAGTTTCTTCACGGGCGGCGCCCATCTTCGCCAGGGTAGCTTCTCCGAGCAGCGCATTATCCGCCAGCTCTTCATCGGTTTCTACAACCTTGGGGGTCTTGCGAGCGGACTTGTCGGACCTGCCTCTGATCTGCTCGGCAGGCTTCTCTTCAACATCCTCTTCCTTGCGCATCGCCTTGCCTTCGAGAACAGCATCAGCAACCTTCGCGACCAATAACTTGATGGCGCGAATGGCATCATCATTGGAGGGAATGACATAATCAATATTCTGGGGATTACAATTTGTATCCACCATCGCAACGATGGGCATCTTGAGCAAATTGGCTTCATGGACCGCGGCTTCTTCACGGCCCACGTCAATGATGAAGAGCAGGTCGGGGCGGCGCTTCATGGCGCGGGTGCCCGAAAGGCGGGTGGTTAGACGAGCGATATCGCGTCCGACCATGAGGCCTTCCTTCTTGGTCAGGCGGTCAAGTTCGTTGTTATCGCGCATCTTCTCGAGGCGTTCCAATTCCTTGATGCGGGCGCTCATCGTGGTCCAGTTGGTGAGCATACCGCCCATCCAGCGTTCGGTAACGTAAGGCATGCCACAGCGAGCGGCCTCTTCAGCAACAGTTTCCTGTGCCTGGCGCTTGGTACCTACGAACAGTACAGTGCCGCCATTCATTACAGCGTCGCGGATCACATTGTATGCATGGTTCAACAGTTTGGAAGTCTGTTGCAGGTCAATGATGTGGATACCGTTGCGCTCCGTAAAAATATACGGCTTCATACGGGGGTCCCACTTGTTTGTGCGATGTCCGAAGTGAACACCACTCTCAAGCAGGGCTTTCATGGAAATTACAGCCATTAATTTCTCCTAACTGATCCACTCTCACACGCGCAAACCAGTTGGCGTGGAATGGAATGAGTTTAGCGGGGATGGATAACCCGCTCAAGGACGCTTGATGCCCGTCCCAGGCAAGATGTGCTCCCGAATTGGGGGCGGCGAGATTATATCATGGAAAAGTGGACTCACGCTTTTGACGCAAACGGAAATTGCTGCCGTTACCGAACGGCTATCTCCTGTTAGCCATAAAAAAGCCCCGAGTTTCCTCGAGGCCTATGGACTAGATGACGGCTCCATGACCGTACAATTGCTGTTTGACATTGACCACGCGTTTGCGCAGGTCTGTCTTGGTCTCGATATCGCTGGCGATCTTCTCAATGGCATACATGACAGTGGTATGGTCACGCCCACCAAGGACCTGGCCAATCTGTGGAAGCGACGCATCCGTCTCTTTGCGCATGAGATACATGGCGACCTGCCTGGGTTGCGCGATCTTCTGGGAACGGTCGCGTCCGATCAGGGCCTCGACAGATGTGTGCCATTCCCTGGCGACCAGTTCAATGATCTTCCCAGGTTCAACATCGCCGCGTTGTGGCAGCAGGTCAGCCAGAGCCATTTCAACAAGACTGGGCGTAAGCGAAGTGCCGCTGAGATCTGCAAAGGCAAGAATGCGGTTCAAAGCGCCTTCCAATTCGCGGATATTGGACTGTACGCGTCGTGCAACGCTTTCCAAAATATCGTCAGAGATCTGACGGCCTGTACGTTCAGCCTTCGAGCGCAGAATCGCCAGCCGTGTTTCAAGGTCAGGCGGCTGGATATCGGCAGTCAGGCCCCATTCGAAGCGTGAGCGCAGGCGTTCATCCAATGTGTTCAAAGACTTGGGCGGCCGATCCGACGACACGATGATCTGCTTATCCTGCCCGTGCAGTGTATTAAAGGTGTGGAAGAACTCTTCCTGCGTGGATTCCTTGCCAGCGATGAATTGAATATCATCCACCAGCAGCACATCTGCCGAACGATATTTCTCACGAAAAGCCTGATTGGTATGCGTGCGGATGGCATTGATCATATCGTTGGTGAATTCTTCAGATGAAACGTACAGGACGTTCAATCCGCGTTGATGACAGGCATTGCCGATGGCGTGGAGCAGATGAGTCTTGCCGAGCCCCACTCCACCATACAGGAAAAGCGGATTATAGGCACGGGCGGGCTTCTCTGCCACGGCAAGACAGGCTGCATGAGCAAGGCGATTGCCTGATCCAACGACATATGTGTCGAAGACGTAACGCGGATTCATCGTCGAGTGGCGCACAGGTTGTTCGTACCCCTCAACAGGCCGGCCCTGACTGGCGTAGTCATGATCGGCACGGAGTCCTACTGAGGGCTCCGTCTGGTTGCGAAGAGCAGTCGCTTCATCCGCCATGGGGTCAAGCTCGTTGCCATTCACCACAAAATCCACTGCAACGCTGGCATTCATGATCCCAACAAGCAAACGACTGACCGTGCTGGCAAGACGGCTTTCCAGCCAGTCACGCGCATATGCATTCCGTACGCCAATTGTTAATGTTCCATCCAGATATGAAATTGGTCTTGTGTCGCGCACCCAGGTATCAAAAGAGGCGCGCGGCATCTCCATCTGGAGTTGTCCAAGTACGGATTGCCATGCCTGTTCAGCGTTCATAAAGACTCCATCATGCGTAAAGTTGCGTGGTCAAATTAACCCGCCTTGTCAGCGGCTTGTTTCAGCTACCTATAAAGTTTTTTTAAGTCTTACTGGGACTGGAGGAGGGTCACTTTCACCACATCCTTATTTCAGCGTGCCTTCATTCTAGCAGATATGTAAGGAAAATAACAACACGTAAAGCCTACGCTAATTTTAAAACATTCGTTTTTTTAAGGTCACTCAATGTTAAAGATTCGCAATGCAAATCTGAAGAGTCTGATATTTTTTTATAGAACACATGTCTCAGGCACTAGCAAGCCCGCCTTATTTTTTACCCCCCATATATGGGGTTGAACTGCTCGTTTAAAAATATAGTGCTACATATAGAGGATGATGTTCGATTCACTGTGCGCTGATGTTTTCCCTGTTTGCTGATTTGCGAGACTCAGAATTCCGGGACTCAAGAGTAAAAAATTATCGATTCGGTCTTTTATATCTTTTTATTGCGCGGAACCCATGCAAGAATGGTTGTTCCTTCACCCGGAACAGATGATATATCCACATCACCACCAGCCGATTGAGCGCGTGTTAGCATGTTGGCGAGGCCATGTCCAATACTGAGACTCTTTGTTTCCATATCAAAGCCTCTGCCATCATCATGGATCTCCATTAATGCGCGTTCGTCTGTGGACCATAGTGAAATTTCAACTTTTTTTGCCTTTGCATGTTTTGCTGCATTTGCGAGGGACTCCTGGCAAATATGGAATAGTGCCAGCGCTTGTGATGGGGTTAGATCCATCATATCCTTCTCGGGCCCTGTCAACAAAACTTCGGTAAGCGAATTCGCACGAAACTCAGTAGCAAGACGCTTCAAACCGCTCATTAACCCATCATTACCCATCTGCCGCGGTCGCAGATCCAAGATATAGGCTCTCAGATCACGGATCGCCTGGTTCAAACCTTGAATGGAACGTTCAATGCGCAACTTTGCATCAATGGGATCTTCCTGAATTGAAAGCATGGCACCTTCAAGAGACAGGCCCACGCCGTAAATGGATTGAATGATGCCGTCGTGCAGGTCCATGCCGATGCGCTCACGCTCCTCCAGCACAGCCAGACGATGCGTATTTTCATGTAAACGCGCGTTCTGGATGGCCGCCGCAGCATAGGCAGCCAGCATCTGGATGATCTTTTCATCGTCAGCGGTGAATTCAGCTGCATCTATCTTTTCGGTGAGATAGATCTGTCCCAGTTGTTTATTTGCGGCCCGAATAGGTACGCCTAAAAAGGAAGTCATGGGTGGATGATTGGCAGGGAAACCTACCGAGCGTGGATGCTCCTGAAGTACACGCAGGCGCAACGGCACTTCGGTATCCATCAACTCACCGATCAAACCTTTCCCAACAGGCGGGTGTGCCATACGTTTGATCTCATTATCCGTCATTCCAACAGAAATGAACTTGACCAGTTTCCCGTTATCGTCCAACACCCCCAGGGCCGCATAGCGGGCATCCGCCTGTTCACAGGCAACAGCCGCGATCCTTTCCAGCAGGCGATCCAGTGAAAAATCCTTTACTAGCTCTAAACTGGCTTTATGGAGTGCAATGAGTCTTTCTTGAAGTTGTTCACGCGTTAAGAGCATACCAAAGACACCTCTTCGCTATTATCTCATAAAATGTGATAGATTTTGGTAGAAGACAGGAATAAAATCAATTGTAGAGGTAACGCAATGACAAACTCCCGCATCTCCGGATTCTACAAGATGACCATGGACGAACGCCGCTCCCAGCTTGGGAACGCTGCACATTCCCCTTCGGGGACGATGCTAACGCCCGAGGACCTGCTCCCGTTTACCACAGGCGGACTCTCCGCTGACGCCGCTGACCACATGATCGAAAACGTGATCGGCTTCTACAGCCTGCCGCTGGGAATTGCGCTTAATTTCCAGGTGAATGGACGTGATGTACTCGTCCCAATGACCCTCGAGGAACCGTCCGTCGTTGCGGGTGCATCCTTTATGGCGAAACTCACCCGTGCAGGCGGGGGATTCACCGCCACAACCACCGAGCCGCTCATGATCGGGCAGATGCAGGTCATCAACGTCAACAATTTGCACGAAGCAAAACTCAAACTCTACGAGCATAAAGCGGCCCTGCTCGCCGAAGCCGATACCATTGACCCTGTCCTCAAAAAGTTTGGCGGCGGCGCACGCGATCTCGAGGTGCGGATTATTGAATCATCACCGATCGGGCCTTTTCTCGTTGTTCATCTCATCTATGACGTCCGCGACGCGATGGGTGCCAACGCGGTCAACACCGCCTGCGAAAGGCTCGCCCCACACATCGAAACCATCACTGGCGGAAAAGTCCATTTGCGCATTCTTTCCAACCTGGCTGACAGGCGCGTTGCCCGTGCGCGTTGTACCATCCCAGTAAAAGACCTGGCGTTTGGCGATTTTTCAGGCGAAGAAGTCCGCGATGGCATCATCGCCGCCTATGCCTTCGCCGCCGTGGACCCATACCGCGCCGCAACCCATAACAAAGGCATCATGAACGGCGTCGACTCAGTAGTCATCGCCACAGGCAACGACTGGCGCGCCATCGAAGCCGGTGCACATGCCTACGCGGCTCGTTCAGGCAGATACACTTCATTATCAACCTGGAACAAAGACGCGGAGGGAAATCTGGTCGGCACGCTCGAAATGCCGATGGCAGTCGGTATCGTTGGCGGCGCGACCAAGGTCCACCCGGCCGCGCGAGCTTCGGTGAGGCTTTTGGGTGTGAAGACCGCCAATGAACTGGCGGAGATCATCGTCTCGGTGGGGCTCGCTCAAAATATGGCGGCCCTGCGCGCCCTCGCCACCGAAGGCATCCAGCGTGGACACATGTCGTTACACGCAAGGCAGGTGGCTATTGCAGCTGGAGCCGCGGGTGATATGATTGAAAAGGTCGCTGCACAAATGGTTATCGAGAAAGTTGTGAGAATTGACCGTGCAGAAGAGATATTGAAGGGAATTCAAAACAATTAACCACGAACCCCGCGTAGGCGGGTGATACAAAGAGCACAAAGGAAAAACCAAATTTAAGGAACTGATTCCCCGCTCCCTATGGGAGAGGGCTAGGGAGAACTCCCCGAACAGGTTGCAGAGGTTTTCAAGCATGCAGGACTGAGGTCAAAGTTCTGGTATATTCAAAAGTAATTATGGAAAAACAAACCCTTACATCAGAAGATATTTCCAAAATCGTGGATGGATTCGATCCTATCGACAAAGTACAAATGGAATTACTAGCCAAGTTACCGCCTGGGAAAAGAATTTATCCCAGCCTGCAAGCTAGCTCCATGGTACGCGCTGGTTTGCGTACTGCCTTCAAGAGGAAATTCCCAAAGCTTTTACGGCCAGAAATCAACATGAAGGTTTTGGAATATTTAATTTTCATGGACAAAAAATATGAGCATGCTTGATTTCTACATTCGGGTTACAAAAGCGCTCGACGATATTGGCGCACCATATATGATCGTAGGCGCTTTTGGCGGCACGATTTTCGGAATTACCCGTGCTACCAACGATGTTGATATCATTGTAGATTTACAAGATAAGGATTTTGAAGCGCTTTCTCAAAAATTTCCCCTCCCTCGTTACTACGCTGACCCTGAAATGATTAGAAATTCTGTTGAAATGAGGATTATGTTCAACATCATTGATTCAAGTGAAGGCTATAAAGCCGACCTCGTTCCTTTGAAGCGTGAACCTGATTACCAACTTGCATTTGACCGTCGTATACGCGAGACATTTACTGACGAAAACGACCAACCATTTGAAGCATGGGTCGCCCAGCCAACGGACATTATCATCGGAAAACTTCGCGCCTGGGATGAAGGCAGGTCTGATAAACATCCCAAGGATATTTTCTCTATTCTTTATTTCTGCCTACGCGGTTACAGCAACTATGATGTGAATTTGGATGAAATCAAAAAAGAAGCCGCCCACATCGGACGGGAAACACTGGAGATGTGGAATAAAACGCTTGCAAAAGCGAAAGAAGAAATTGAAAAGGGAGATACGCCACGCAAGTGGTAAAACGTGAGCCTTTCCCCTCTCCTTTTAAGAGAGGGCTAGGGTGAGGGAGAACTTCCCGAACAGGTTGCAGAGATTTTCAAGCAGACCGGTTTGATGTCAGCGTTCTGATATGTTTAGTGTGCAGCATCAAGGAGTGAAAAATTAGCCAGTCAAGAGATTTACGAACCAGCTCCTGAACCAGATTTGTTTGGTCTACCAAGATCTTGGGCAGGCGCCGTGATCGGCATTCTTTTGTTTACGGGAATTCTGGTAATCCTCCAGATGAAAGAGTCGATCTTTTTCGTGATATTTTTATTCCCCGGACACTGGGTACTTGGTACTGTCCGATTATCGGATAATATCTTCGGTCTCTCCGATTCTCTCTATGAGGTTTTGACATATTCGATTTCATATATATTTTCTTGTATTCCACCCGCGATTCTTGGATCGCTAATTATTTCTAGAAACAAAGTAATTCGAGAGTTCGGTTTAGCACTCTTAGGAATTGGCCTTGTTTTCGTGCTAGGTTATGGACTACTCTTGTATGCTTATACGCGAATTGGTGATTGATACAAAATTACACTCTGCTTTTTGGAGATAAAGTATCTTAAGGAAAGATATTTATGACAACCCCTCACACACACTCACCCACCCTCCTCAAACCCGCCAAGCCCGTCGGCATTGTTGGCTACGGGTCGTACGTGCCGCGCTATCGCCTGCCCGCGAAGGAAGTCGCGCGCGTATGGACAGGCGGCAAAGGCGGACTCCCCATCAAGGAGAAAGCTGTCCCAGGACTCGATGAAGATGTCATCACCATGTCCATTGAAGCGGCGCGCAACGCCATGAAACGCGCCCGGATCGACCCGACCGAATTGCGGGCGGTCTGGGTTGGGTCTGAGTCCCACCCCTATGCGGTGAAACCAACCTCCACCCTGGTCGCTGAGGCCATCGGCGCAGTCCCCAACACGCAGGCCGCGGATTGGGAGTTCGCCTGTAAAGCGGGCACCGAAGCAATGGTCGCCGCGATGGGACTGGTCGGCTCGGGCATGGGACACTATGCCATGGCGATCGGCATGGATACCGCCCAGGGCAAGCCAGGCGACGCACTCGAATACACAGCTGGCGCAGGCGGCGGCGCATATATCATCGGCCCCGCCGAAGAATCGCTGGCAATCATCAATTCTGCGTATTCCTATGTCACCGACACGCCCGATTTCTGGCGGCGCGAATCTCAAAAATATCCTGAACATGGCATGCGTTTCACGGGTGAGCCAGCCTACTTCAAGCATATCACCGAAGCTGCCACCCATTTGATGGAGGCATCAGGCACGACCGCCAAGGATTACAAGTGGGCGGTCTTCCACCAGCCCAACACCAAGTTTCCGCAACGCGTCGCGGGTCAACTTGGATTTTCGATGGAGCAGATCGAACCGGGGCTTCTCGTTCCTGTCATTGGAAACACCTACGCGGGTGCAGCCATGATAGGACTCACCGCGATCCTCGACATCGCCCAGCCTGGAGAGCGCATTCTTTGCGTCTCTTTCGGGTCGGGAGCTGGTTCGGATGCCTTCGACATCCTCGTCACTGACAAGGTGACTGAGCGCGCAGGTCTCGCCACAAAGACGCAGGATTACGTAAAGAGGCGGACCGAGATCGATTACGCAACTTATGTGCGCTTCCGTGGCAAATTGGCGATGAGATAAGAAATCATTCGCTGGGTCTCGATACGGGATGTAAAACCGTCCAGCCCTACTCGACCACCGAGGATAACAAACACCATGGCATTCTTCGACCTGCCTCTCAATGAACTCAAGACCTACTGCCCCGACCGCGAAGAACCTGCGGACTTTGATGCATTCTGGAAATCCACGCTGGATGAAGCGCGGATACATCCACTCAGTGCAACCTTTGAAAAAGTGGATTATGGTCTCACCGCGCAGGAAACTTTCGATGTCACATTCAACGGCTTCGGCGGGCAACCGGTCAAAGGCTGGTTGATCCTGCCAAGTCAACGCAAGGGCAAATTGCCCTGTGTTGTCGAATATATAGGCTACGGCGGCGGACGTGCCTTCGGCATTGACTGGCTGCTCTGGGCAAGCGCGGGCTACGCTCACTTTGTCATGGACACTCGCGGACAAGGCAGCAGCTGGTCAGCAGGTGATACACCCGATCTATATGCCGATGGCGGTAACGCTCATTTTCCCGGCAGCATGACCCAAGGCGTTCTCGACCCGAAGCATTACTATTACCGCCGCGTATTCACCGATGCCGTCCGGGCCATTGACGCGGCGCGCAGTCACCCAGAAGTGGACGCGGCACAAATCGCCGTGACAGGCGGCTCGCAGGGCGGTGGCATCACCATCGCCGCAGCAGGACTCGTCCCGGACGTGGTCGCAGCCATGCCCGATGTGCCGTTCCTCTGTCACTACCGCCACGCCACTGAGATCGTGGATACCTATCCTTATAAAGAGATCGCAGAATTTTGTCACGTCCATCGAGACAAGGTGGATACAGTATTCAATACATTGTCCTATTTTGATGGAGTCAATTTCGCCACCCGTGCAAAAGCAAAAACACTATTTGCAGTTGGGCTAATGGATCAAGTCTGCCCGCCTTCCACAGTCTATGCCGCCTACAATTACTGGGCCGGCGAAAAGGACATGCGGGTTTATTCATACAACGGTCACGAGGGCGGCGGAAGTTATCAGACGGTGGAGAAGTTGAGATTTTTGAAGAGTATTTGGTAATCAAAATTCGGAAATCGATATTTGAATATCGAATTATCTATTATCGGATTTGCAAACAACATAATCAGGAAACTATCTATGACAGAAGTCGTAATCGCGGGTATCGGACAGACAGAAGTGGCTGAGCATTGGAGCATTGGCTTGCGCGAGCTTGCCTTCGCCGCCATCCAGGAGGCAGTAAAGGATTCGGGCGGGCTCAAACCGCAATCGTTATTTGTTGGCAACATGTTTGCGCCCAACCTTTCCAATCAGGCACACCTGGGTGTGCTGCTCGCCGATTACGCGGGCC
>JANMSY010000058.1:0-9390 GCA_031389865.1 Anaerolineales bacterium
GTAATGGAGAAGGATACGAGGGTGAAACGGGCGAGGAGACTTATTCGCGACAAGTAGCTACGGATCATTGGCTTTTATTCTGTGAAAGATAATACCATCAGCAATCAGGAAGCGGTCATTTCAAATATTACCCATGAAACCCTATCAATCATAATCGCTATCTGCACCTGCGGCACTTTGCCTGGGCGTTGAAGAAATTGGAGAATTGGTCACTTGCATATTTAGACCCTAAGGGTTTTATCAACTGGCTTGTTTCTTCATTTGGACCATCAACCTGCCTGTTATGACGCGTACTCATGGGCGAAACCCTTAGGGTCTTTAGGGTTTTTCTTGTTTCAAGAATTTCCTCTTCCGATTTCACCCTCACCAGGATATGAAAGTGATTCCTCAACATACAATACGCAAGCAGGTCCGTAACGGGCAAAATGTGTTTTTCAATCAACCTCAGAAAAAGATCACACCGCTTGTCTCTTAAAAAGTTAACTGTTATATGGACTTGTAGCTCGAAATTCAACTTTTAAGTCAAGTAAATTATGCGGCACTCTGTAGTTCCGTTCTTCCACGAATATATTTTCGCGGTTTGTGCCGCGGTTGTAGATGTGATAGTAGGTGTTGTAGAGTAATGGGGACGGACTTGTCATATCCAATATCCAAATAAAACCCTCATGATCTTTGCGGCCCATCCCCAACGTGCAGCCATGGGGAGAGCATACCGAAAAAGATGCTTCTGCACAAGGCGAAATTCTTTACAGACAGTTACCACCGCCGTTAATGGAGAGAGCCGTGGCTGCTTGTATGGTCAGGTTGTTAGAAGTCTTTTTGATTTTGCGGGTCGAACATTGATCAAAAGAGGATTCCGAAAGGTTCTTCCTGTTAACAAACACTGACCTGCGCCAAGTGCAGGAATCGTTGACCAAAGCGCTTCGTGAACTCCAGCGGTTGTTTGCTTCACCGGCGCAATATTCATCGCAGATTTAAGCTGATGGATGAAGCGGGTATTCGCCAGCTCGAAAAGTTCCTCCGGGACACGTCCTGGTTGTTGTGATACCAGGGCAAGCGACAGCCACCGTTTGCGTCCACGCCGGCTGATCGTTTGGAGGCTGTCCAGGACCGATTTCATCTTGTCGACGGACTGTTTCGAAACGAATGTATGGACTTCCTCGATCACGAGCAATATCTTGGGTCGGGGGACATCTGTACCTGGAATCGTTTCACCGACCGCTGTTTCAGTCACCCTGCGAAATAATGATTCGAGGATATAGGCAATTGCAATATTTCTGCTGCTATCATCTGTCTCCGACACATCGAGTATCGATACTCTTCCGCCAACCAGCAGTTCATCCACAGGTAGATAAGGCGTACGCTCCGTCGGAGTCCAATCCAGCATTCCAGAATGACCCAGCGTATAGAAAAGTTTATTCCTAAGTGTATTCGCTATGCTCTGTTCCATATCATCGAGATGAATATAAAAGGCAGAATTGGTCAGGATATCAATGAGATCTGCAAGTGTATACGGATACGTGGGAGCCTGTCGCGGGTGGCCGGCAACCGCTCCCACATGTGAGGAATGCTTCGGTGAGTTTGCTCTTTGTATTCTATCCACTGCCCTTTCATACATTCTGAATTCCGGCTCTGAAAACTGCAAAATGTCGGAAATAATGGAAATGTCAACTTCAGCAATCGGTACTTTAAAGGGGCTCGGATGATCTGCCTCAGAGGCACCCGAACTTGGAACATAGACTCGAAAGTCTTTGATCCCTTGCGGAGCAATGGAATAGTTCTCGCGCAGGATGAGATTCATATCAGGACGATCACCGGGTTCATTCATCCTGACGTATTCACCTTCGACGTCAATGACCACACAGGCCCAATTTGCATTGCTGGCCTCTTCCACCAAAACCTGAACAGTATTCGATTTTCCAGAGCCAACAGTACCAAAAATCCCTACATTCAGAGGCAGGATATTCTTGTTTTCGGAATTTACACGAACTTCGATGCGCGGTTCCTCATAGCCCATGAGGCTTCCCAATACCATATTCCCCTCAATTTCAAGGAGTTTTCTCAGCCGTTCAGGAGGAAAAATCGTGATCTCACTATAGGGCCTGGGACGGGTGAGCGTAGGGATGACACGCTCACCATGCAGCAATTGTCCCAGAACTTCTATATTTCCAAACACATGGTACGAGGGTTTCGATTTGGTTCGTTTCGTTTTTGCAGTGGAAGAAGCAGCGCCGACCTTTTGAGGTGCATGGAAGGGTCCCTGAATAATCCGCCCTAAAAATTCGATGTTCTGCTCAGTGTCCTTAATACCTACATAGACCTCTCGCCGGAAAAGGTTTTGATGGTCTGCCGAGATCATCGCCTCCGAGGTTGTGTTGTCTGCCGCTCCCCCGTCAAAATTCACATGTCCAAGCATGGCGCTGAGAACGGGGCTCTGCATTGCTTTTTCGGCGCTCGAGATCTGCGGGCCGTCTGCATTTGCCTCTGGTTCAGGTGCTTCCATCGGATCGATCCTATCTTCCTGTTCAATTGCTGGAGCATGGTCAAGCATTTTGCACCTCAATGGTTATGATTGTGTTTTTCCTCGGTCAACGTCGAATACGCCACGTTCCACATCAATTTCAACTTGGATCTTTCAACCCCCAGGCAGCGCAACAGGGGAATTGGATCACAGAATTCCAGATCGTACTGGTAATCATTGTCTGACATAGACGAGACCATTTGAATACGGATTGGTTACAGCTCAGCGTGCAGCCAGGGGCCGGTGGGCTCGAACATGCGAAGAGTTTCCCCGCCTCGCAGGCCCGACTCTGTGGCTGGCGATTAACGGTTCTCTGGGAATCGCCTTGATGCTCGGCTGGATTGACAAATCCAGCCGCCAGATTCGGGGCAAATGCTGGACGGGATTTGGCAATCCCTCGTTAGCAGAATCACGGCAACTCCCAATGAGCCAGATTAACATGTATCCTGCCTGCCGGCAAAATATGCTATAAAGGAACGGAATAAACATCGAACTCCACCAACGAGGAACCTATGAACCTGGACTTGCACGTCAACAATGAAATTCTGCCCATGCTGCCAGATATTGTGGAGGGCACTGTCGTATACCCGGAAATGGGACAGACCGTTTCATCGTTTGGGCTTTCTTCACTCCAGCAGATGCTGCAAGAGATCGGTCCGCTCCCGGAGGAAGCCCTGTTCCTGGGGCGCGCCGAGGATGGTCTGCCCATTCTACTGAACCTGTGGGATCCCCAGCCGGGTCCCATCCTGGTGGCTGCGGATACCCAGGCAGGCCGCACCGAATTCCTAAAGACGATCACACGCTTTGTTGCCTCCACACACCGTGCACGCCAGATCCAGTTCGGCGTGATCACAAGTCGTCCCGATCAATGGGATGGCTATGAGGGCGATCCTCATTGTGTGGGCGTCTTTTCGCCAGCGCAGAAGGGTGTGACCGACTTCATCCGGGCGCTTGCGGTCTGGATCGAAGTCCATCAGACCACCCGACAATCGGTTTTGCTCCTGATCGATGGGCTGGATGACTTTCTCACCTGGAACAGCGGGCTGGGTCACGCGCTGCAGCAAATACTAGTGAAGGGTCCTGCAAAAAGGATCTGGCCGGTGGTCACCAGCAGTCCGCACTGCTGCCAAAACCTTGGACCCTGGCTGGATTATTTTCACACACGGGTGTTTGGATATACCCAACAGGCGGGCGCCACCCTGGATGACGGGTATCCCTCTTCTGGCTGTATGAAAGCATCCAGACGCGTGGAATTCAGTATGAAACAGAAGTCTCAATGGATCAAGTTTCATATACCCGGCATGTAGATTTCGAAGAGCCAGTTCCCCGTGTATTGGTTGAGCTAGATCAACCCCTGAATGGACAGGATGATCATGGCGCTCAGCATATAAACCGATGCGTAGCGGAACAACATGAAATTCATTTTATCGGTATGGATGTGCAGGGTGGCGAATGCCAGGACCAGCATCACTGTGGTCAGCACGGCGATCATGCTCAATAACCCAGCGCTCAGCCCGATCAATATGCTTGCCCAGCCAATTGCAATCGCTGCCAGGATGGATGAAAAGGCAATGGTTGCCCGTGTGAAACCTTCGCCGTACGTTTCAGGGAAGGTCGGGATGCCCGCATTCTTATAGTCCACGCGGAATTTCATCGAGTAGGTCAGCGTGTGAGTGGGGATCCAAAAGAGGATGGCAAGCGCCAGCAGTATTCCCACCAGCTCAATTTCACCGACCGCCAGCACGCGCCCCGAAAGGATCGGCATGGCACCCGAAATGCCGCCCCATAGAATGCTCCAGCAGGTGCGGCGCTTCAGCCAGACGGTATACACGATTACGTCAAAGAACCAGCCTGCAAAGACAACCAGCCCATAGAACGGTCCTATCGCCAGCGCCCCGCCAATCCCCACCATGGAGATGATCATCCCCACACTAAAGACCTGCCTGCGGTCCAGCTGCCCCGAGGCCGCCGGGCGCATGTGTGTCCGCTTCATTTTCGCATCGATGTCACTGTCGTACCACATGTTCATGATCGTGCTTCCACTGATCGCCAGGAAAAGCGTGACCGCCAGCCCGAGCAATAATGGAATGCTGAACGGCGGACGCGAACTTAAATAACCCGCTATGCCTGTGGAAAGCAGTAAGCCAGTTTGAAGTGATTTGATGAGGGGCCAATACAAGCGGATTTTTTTGATCACTGATCTATACCTCTAATGGATTTCGGCATACGCGCAGATTATACCCGCTGCGTTCAGGCATTCCTCTTCAAATAGTGCACGAAAAGGTTGTAGATGAGTTCGCTCCCTTCGCCGAATTTCCTCGCCTGACGCCGCGGACGGCGGCTTGAGCCTATTTCGTTCAGGCATTCCTCTTCAAAAGGTCCTGCACAGTTTCCCTCTCGATCATCAATTTTGCGCTGCCCTCTTCCAGCATCAGCACGGCGGGCCGCCGCGCCCCGTTATAATTGGACGACATGCTCAGCTGATAGGCCCCTGCCACCGGGACAGCGATCCACTCTCCCTCTTCGACATCTGGCATGGGCAGATCTTCGATCAGGATATCTCCCGATTCACAATAAGGACCCGCAATGGATACCTTCCCCTTTCCTTCCCGCCCGACGCCTGTCACCGTTAGACAGGAATATCTCGCCCCATACAGTGCAAAACGCGGGTTATCGGCCATGCCGCCATCGGTCAGCAGCCATGTCTTCTCGCCGCGCTTCTTCACCGCCCCGACGCGATAGAGGGCAACCCCGGCCCGTGCAACCAGGCTCCTGCCCGGTTCCAGATGCAGGTGCGGCAGGGTAAGTCCGCGCACCTGGCAGCCTTCGACCACGGCTTCCGCAATCCCACGCCCATAGCTCTCGATGGACGGGTTGGGCAGCTCATCTTCATGGTAGGCCACTCCCCATCCGCCGCCGGGGCAGAAATGCCAGTCGCCGCTGAACCCGATTTCCCTTGCGAGATCCAATGCCATGTCGATGGCAGGGATCAACGGCTCGGGGTCACGGAAGTTCGAGCCCTGGTGGAAATGGATGCCCCGCAGCGGCAGGTTATTGTCGCTGCAGAACGCTGCGGCTTCCAGGATCTCTGCGCGGGTCATGCCAAACTTGCTGTCGTGTTGGCCGGTTTGCGTGTGCGAGTGATGCGTATGGACGGCAACGCCGGGCAGCAGGCGCAGCCAGAGATTGGAGACTGGAGACTGGTGCCTGGTAATTAGTAATTCGATTCGCTTGAGTTCGGTGAGATTATCCACGACGATCGTTCCTGCATGTTGGATGGCGGATTGCAGATCAGAGGTGGATTTATTGACCCCATGCACCAGAAGATGTTCGCGCGGCACGCCGCCTGCAACTGCAATACCGATCTCACCTTCGCCGGTGCAGTCCACCAAAAGACCATGAGTCTGTGTCCATTCGGCGATGGCTTTGCAGAGGAAGGCTTTGCCTGCATAGGTAACATGTGCTGGCGCAGGATAATATTTTCGTAAGGCAGATTGGTACTCTACCACGGAATGATCCAGGGTGAGTCGATCGTATATGTATAACGGGGTCCCATGGTCGGCTGCGAGGGAAGCGAGAGAGTGTCCCGCGATAAAAAGCGAATCGTTCTGGATGGAGGTCGAGTCAGGGAACAGGTTAAGCCGATCCGCCAGTGGGATGGATGACGTGCTAATTTTTTGCATAGATGAAGTCCTTGGGGAAGGTTTCTCGGCCATGTTTGCCGTTGACCCCCATCATTCAGCCACCAGCGATGGAAGGTTTATGGATCAAAGAACAGGGTCCACCACACTTCCCAATTCTGCATGGGTGTAGGGACGGGGACCGGTGTGCTTGCCTCAATGGGCGGTGCGCCGGGTCCCCCGAGCGGCACCACAGGCAGGTCGCCATCCTGGATGTAATGCCCATCGGTGCGTGCCCATTCCTCCACGGCGGCGTTCGAGCCGGCATAGGCCACCTGGGTTTCCAGAGCGGCGTGGGTTTGAATGGCCTGTGTGACCTGCCCCTGCACGAGATTGTTCTGCTCGTTCAGCATGTTTAGTTCTTCCAGCCTGCGGTTAAATTCAAGCACAATAAAGACCAGCATGAGAATGCCGATCATGACTGCCACGCGTCGTACACTAACGGGAATACCGATCATCATGGGTCCTATCTCGAAAGAGTGGATAATTGTGTGGGCTTGCCCAATAGTTTCACCACGGAGTACACGGAGAAAACCTTCTACATTCTCCGTGAGCGTTGTGTTCCCGGTGGTGAGAAGAAACATGGCCCATTCTTTTAGCCACTCCCTATCTCGATCAGACTGAATTGTATATCAAGAAGCGGCTATAATCAACACCGTTAATCCAAAAATCATACTACTGGAGTGGGAAGGTTATGCCCCATATAAAACAGATCAATCATGTAGCCGTCGTTGTCAATGATATGGATAAGGCACTCACGTTCTGGCGCGATGCGCTGGGGATCGAACTGCATGAACTGCGTGATGTGCCTGCTGAAAAGTCGCAGGTGGCCTTTCTCCCGCTGGCAGGTTGCGAGGTGGAACTTGTGAAGCCGACCAGCGCTGACTCGGGCATCGCGAAATATCTCGCCAGGCGTGGACCCGGCATGCATCACATTTGCCTGGAAGTCGATGATATTGACGGGATGATGGCTCAGTTGAAGTCGCAGGATATCCGCCTGATTAATGAGGAACCGCGCACAGCCGTGGATGGAAAGAAATATGCCTTCATCCACCCTGAAAGCACCGGTGGGGTACTGGTTGAGCTGTATCAGATCTGATTATGTCATTGCGAGGAGAGCCGACGGCTCGACGTGGCAATCTCCTCCTTTTCCGGGCTACGCTCTCGTCTTGGTTTCGACACCTGCACTCCCACTCCGTTTCACTTCGGGGACAGGTGTGCACCGAACGCAGTGCGGCGCAAGTGTACGGTCTCGAAGAACACTCGACCTACTCAACCAGCGTCTCCTTGCAATGACGAACTGACATTTTGATGCTTGAAAACATTCATTCCATTCTCAGTGAACAGTGCGGGCTGACCCGTGACCTGCCGATCATCGCGGGCATTTCAGGCGGACCGGATAGTCTGTGCCTGATGAGCGTCCTGCGCAAGGCTGGCTATCGCATTGTCGTGGCTCACTTCAACCATAAACTCCGCCCCGATGCCGATGCCGATGCCAATACCGTCGAACAGACGGCCGCGCGGCTCAACCTGGTGTCGGTGATCCAAAATGGCGATGTGCGTGCCTTTGCAGATGCTGAAAAGCTTTCGATCGAAGAATCGGCTCGCATCCTGCGTTACCGCTTCCTGATGGAGCAGGCCCGTCATTTCCATGCCCAGGCCGTGGCGGTGGGGCACACCGCGGACGACCAGGTGGAAACCGTTCTCATGCATTTCATCCGCGGAGCGGGGCTGGCCGGGCTGAAGGGGATGAACTACCGTACGGTCATCAACATGTTCGACCCTGAGATTCCCATTGTGCGCCCGCTGCTGGATATGTGGCGTGAGGAAACGGTTGTCTATTGCGCGGAGAATGGGTTCCGTCCGCGCCATGACCCGAGCAACGCCTCATTGGATTTCTTCCGCAATCGGTTGCGTCACCTCCTGATCCCAACCCTTGAATCCTATAACCCGCGTTTCCGTGAAGTCGTCTGGCGGACGTCCCGTTCCCTGGCGGGGGACCATGAGATCCTTGCAGGTGTATTGAACGACGTCTGGAAGGAATGTGTCGTCCAGGAAAATGAGGACTTTATCGCCTTCGATTCAGCTTCCCTAAGCAAGCGCTCGGTGGGACTGCAACGGAACCTGATCCGCCGTGCGATGGAACACCTCCACCCCGACGATGTGGACATCAGCTACGCCACACTGGAGCGCGCTGCGAACTTCATCGCCGACCCAAACCCGCCTGGCCGCGTCAACCTGCCGTACGATCTTCATTTGCTCCGTGAAGGATTGTTGACCTATGTGGTCGCGGGGGATGCCACCCTGCCCGTGGAACGCTGGCCCCAGATGCCCGAGGAAGTCCATACCATTTCCATCAAAGTGCCCGGCGCTGTGGCCCTCTCTGGCGGCTGGACAGTACACTGTGAGCGCTGGAATATTGCATCCCTGGCAATGCAACAGGCCATCTCGAACGATGATCCGTTCCAGGTCTGGCTGGATTCCAGTGATATTTCAGATGCTCTCGAGCTGCGCGTGCGGCAGGCTGGTGACCGCTTCGAGCCTCTGGGTATGGATGGTCACGAGATGAAGCTCTCAGATTTTTTCATCAACGTCAAGCTGCCGCAGCGTGCCCGCGACCGCTGGCCCCTGCTCTGCATGGGAGAAAAGGTCGTCTGGGTTCCAGGCTATCGTCCCGCGCACTCCTACCGGCTGACCGAGTCTACACGTCAGGCTTTATACTTCTCGATGACCAGGGGATAAAAACATGGTGGTCGAGTAGAGCCGTGTTCGCCGGCTCGTATCGAGACCACCATGAAACCAAACATACTTTTGTTATAGGTTGGTCTCGATATGCTCCTCGACAAGCACTCGGAGCTACTCGACCAACGATTTTTCTGGTTATTCCCTGCTGCCTGCCAGCTGTTTCAACTTGATAAACAACTCACGCCATTGGATCTTCGATACGCCAAGTTTCTGGCGGATCTTATCGGGTTCTTCACCGGCACGGAAATCGTTCAGGGCAAAGGTCCAGCGGCACATATCGAAGGATAGGTGTTTTGTGAGGCCGACTTCATTGCCGGTATCCTCCAGCAGGTATTCCAGCCGCCGCGGCGACCAGGGGAACAGTTTCTCTGTTGGCTGGTCCACAGGACTGCTTCGCTTGTATTGAGCGAGGTATTCCTGATAGGCTGGAATCCAGTCGTCGGC
>JANMSY010000092.1:0-9871 GCA_031389865.1 Anaerolineales bacterium
GGCATCAAGATCGATATTATCCACACCTACGCCGGCGCGTCCAACCACCTTCAGGCGGGTGGCGGCGTCCATAACGGAGGCTGTTACCCGCGTCATCCCCCGAACGATAAGACCATCGTAATCTGCAATAATTCTGACAAGGTCATCTGCCGCGATCCCGGTTTTGTCATCCACATTCGCAGCAGCACGCAAAATGGACTGTCCCCGTTCGTCCAGTCCATCGGTGATCAAGATGTTGAATGTAGTCATGAGCATATTTTAACCTAAAAGGAGCGGAGTAAACCGCTCCTAAAGTATTGTTCAGAATTATTCGTATCGCAGCGCTTCGACAGGTTCAAGACTTGCTGCCCGGTTGGCAGGATAGATCCCGAAGAAAAGACCCACAGCGGCAGAAAAGATTGTGGCAAGCGCCACCGCGTCGATCCCTACCACCGGGGTGAAGGCTGTGCCGCTGGCGACAGCCACCTGCCCGACAATGAACGATATAAGCCAGCCCAACATGATCCCAATAATGCCGCCGATAAGACTGAGCAGCGATGACTCGGTCAGGAACTGGGTCAAGATATCACGCCTGCGAGCGCCAAGCGCCTTGCGCAGACCGATCTCACGCGTCCGTTCAGTGACTGAGACCAGCATAATATTCATAATGCCAATACCGCCCACCAGCAGCGAAATACCTGCAATTCCTCCCAAAAAGATCGTGAGAATTCCCGTAATGGATGCAAAGGTTGACAGCAGGTCCTGCTGTGTAAAGACAGTAAAATCATTTGCACCGATGGGAGTGCGGTGACGCGTGCTCAGGATCTGTGCAATTTCGTCAGATGCCTGCGAGACCACGTCACCGCTCACAGCCTGCACGAAAATAATATCCACGCGGTCGCTGGTACTGCGGCGGATCAAGCGCGCCTGTGCTGTCGTAAAAGGAACAATTGCCTGGTTATCTTCACTGCCAAATGCACCGCCGCCTTTCGACTCCAGGACACCGATCACACGGAAGGGTTGTCCTTCGATGCGGACCGTTTCACCGGTAATTCCATCAGGGTGACCAAAAATCGCTTCCGCTGCTTCCGGCCCGAGTATGACCACGGAGGCACGTCCCAGCATGTGTGCCTCGGTGATAAATTCACCCTCCGCCAAATTCAGGTTACGCACCTGGAAATATTCGGGGGTCACACCAAAAATCTGCGGAGAGGTTTGTTCACCGCCAAATGACACCACACCATCACCCTGCAGTGCCGGCGCAACCGCTTCGATGGAAGGCGCGGCAAATTGATCCCGGAGCGCATCTGCATCCCCAAGAGTGAGAGGCTTGGGGTTGCGGATGCTATCATCCGCATCACCGCGGAATACAAATAGTAGATTGGTACCGATGCCGCTGATGGAGCCAGTAATGGATGCCTCTGCTCCCTGCCCCACTGCCAGCATGGCGATCACGGCCGCCACGCCGATCACAATTCCCAACACGGTCAGACCGGACCGCATCTTGTTCCCGCTCAAACTTTCGAGTGCCTCGATAAAGGACTGCCAGATCGTCATGAGGCACTCTCCAATTCACCATCGCGCAGGCGGATGACGCGCTGCGTTTGCTCCGCGATCACTGGGTCATGCGTAATGATGATCAAAGTGGTTCCGCTTTCCCTGTTCAGGTTGAGCAGGAGATTCATGATCTCCCTGCCGACCTTTGAATCAAGATTACCTGTCGGTTCATCGGCCATGATAATGGCAGGGTTATTGACAAGGGCACGTGCGATGGCAACGCGTTGTTGTTGTCCGCCCGAAAGTTCATAGGGACGGTGAGTCATTCTGTCTTCCAGGCCCACTGCCTTCAAGGCCTCAATGGCACGCTCACGGCGTCCCTCCGTCTTACCAGAATAACGAAGCGGTAGTTCAACATTGGTGATGGCTGTCTGACGCGAAAGTAAGTTGAAACTCTGGAAAACAAAACCTACTTTGCGATTGCGAATATCCGCAAGTTGATCGTCATTCAACGTGGCAACCGATTCCCCATCCAGGATATATTCGCCAGAGCTCGGTCTGTCCAAACAGCCAAGTGTATTCATGAGGGTGGACTTGCCTGAACCCGAGGGTCCCATGATGGCTACGATTTCGCCGCGTCCAATGGTGAAGGAAACGCCGCGCAAGGCCTGCACTTCGACTTCACCCATTAGATAAACCTTGGAAAGGTCACGGGCTTCGATTACGTTCGACATGGTTTTACCCACCAAATCCGCCACCCGGTCCGTTACCGGGGCCAAATTCAAATGAGGGAGGGTTGAGAATGACCAGATCCCCCTCCTGTACATCACCGACCGCCACAATACTCATCGTATCAGACGAAGAGCCCAGCCTAATCTCCTTTTTGATCGCCTCTCCCTCGATTAGAAGATAGACCACTCGCTCACCATCCACCAGACGGACAGCGCGGTTGGGCACCAGAACAACATCATTCAGCTCTTCTACAACGATATTGACAGCAGCAGTCATCCCGGATTTGACGCTTGGATCCGCATCCGTGAGCTCCACGGTCACTTTGAAATTGACAACGCCCTGCACCGCTGTGCCGGCCTGAGCCACTTCCACGACTTCGCCGTGGTATTCCTTGCCGAGTATGGCATCAAAGGTCAATGTGACCGGCTGGCCGACCTGCACACTGTTGATATCAACTTCAGAGACTTCCACATCGACAAAGAGGCTGCTAAGGTTATCCAGGCGGAAAGCCGTGGCTCCGGCAGAAGCCTGGTCGCCGGGCAACGGATAGGATTCAGTCACAGTGGCGTCGAACGGCGCGATCACGCGCCCCAGGTTGAGAGTGGCCTGCGCCGCATCCACGCGAGCCTGCGCGGCCAGGATATCTGCCGTGTTCCCATCCTGCAGGCGATCATAGGTCCGCTGCGCGTCATCCAGCTTTGATTTGGCCAGCGCCAGATCCTCATCCGCTTTCACAATGGTCTGCTCATCCGCATATCCGCGATATTCCTTGAGAATGGGAATTGTCCGGCCCCCAAGCTTTTTGTAAACAATTTTCTTGATATTGATTTTGCCGTTCAATTCCTTGCGCCAATTTGCAGCCTTGTCATACACTTCCTGCGCATCACGCAGAGCGATGACGGCCTCGGCCTGGGCTGTGTTTGAGCTCATCAGGTCCTCCATCGACTTCTGGGCGCCGACCAGATCTGCTTCAGCCAGAATAACACTCTGTGGCAGGGATGTCTTTTCCAGAGCAGCGAGTACATCGCCTGCTCCAACCGTATCACCAACCTGTATGTGCACACTTTCCACTGTGCCAGCCGCCTGCCAGATCAAGACAGCACTCTGCTTGGAACGCACGGTACCTGTGGCACCAATCGTGGCAGTTAGATTGCCGCGTTCAATGGCCGCGGTCTGAAATTGTGTTGCAGTAGCAGCGCTTACAGAGCGCCTGTATAAAAACGCCGAAACACCCAAAACTACGATCAACAGAATGATCAAAATTGTTCTGTTCTTCCTGAAAAAATTACCCATCATTTTCCTCCGCAAGGGGCCGCCTTGCTACGCAGAATTCTACCGTACAGCACGAGGTTATACCTTACAAATATGAACTGGACGTGAATTATGACGACAGGTATTGTGAAAATCTTATATTCATAAATGTGATGATTGTCGTCCGCTTTGGTGACATTTAATGCGCAGGGCCCCAATCCAATTTTGGTATGATCACAAGGTATCTTTCCTTTTCGCCAATTGGAGGATTTAATGCAGTTTATACCCAGTGAAACACTGACAATTGATCGCAAAGCCCGCGTGAACATGCCGTTCTATGACCTGGAGCTGCGCCCTCCTCAGGAACGCAGATGTGACTTTGGAGACGTGGTGATTGATTTCAGCCCCGAACGAGCCATGGTGGAAGCGGCGCGCTGTATCCATTGCCCGGACCCCGCCCCCTGTATGTTGGCGTGCCCCACGAGTAATGACATCCCTTCTGCCATGTGGCTGATCGAACAGGGACGTTTCTCAGATGCCGCAAACCTGTATCACCAGACCAGCTCCCTGCCTGAAGTTTGTGGGCGCGTCTGTCCGCACGAGCAGTTATGCCAGGGATCGTGCGTGCTCAATAAACAGCATAGCCCGGTCCTGTGCGGAGAACTGGAAACCTTCACCGTGGACTATAAACGCCGCCACGATGGACGCGTCATTCCGCTCGCCCCTCCCACCGGAAAGCAGATCGCGATTATCGGCGCGGGCCCTGCCGGCCTGGGCTGTGCCGACCAGCTTGTCCAGCGTGGACATGAAGTGACGATCTTTGAATCCAAACCGGCCGCCGGTGGACTGCTGGTGTATGGTATTCCCAACTTTAAACTTCCCAAGGATGTATGGATTGAAAAATGGGAGGAGTTCGTATGCGCTGGAGTTAGGTTTGTCGGCGATACCTATATCGGAAAAGACAAGACGATCGATGATCTTTTCAACGAAGGGTTCAGCGCAGTTTTCATCGGTGTGGGGTCGCAAGTGGACGCGAAAATGGAAGATACCCCGGGAACCAACCTGCCCGGAGTCTATGAAGCGACCGACTACCTGATCCGTGGGAACGTGGAGCCAGGCCTGCTTCCAGCCAATATGAAACAACCGCTGGAGATCGGGAAAAGTATCGTGGTGATCGGCGGTGGTGATACCGCAGCGGATTGTCTGCGCACATCATTAAGACTCGGTGCGGAAGAAGTCACATGTCTGTATCGCCGCACCGAAAAAGAAATGCCCGGTGGTCAAAAGGACCGTAATATGGCGAAAGAGGAGGGTGCAAAATACCGCTTCCTCACGCAGCCCATAAAATTCATCGCTGGCGAAGATGGAAGACTTGCTGCGGTGGAATGCCTCGAGATGAGACTTGGCGAACCCGATAAGAAGGGCAGGCGCAAGCCGGTCCCGGTCGAAGGCTCGAACTTCATCGTCGAATGCGACACCGCCGTGCTGGCGCTTGGCTACTGGCCTGATCCCATCATTGGAAAGACAACGCCAGATCTGGAGACTCATGATTGGGGTCTGATCACTGCCGACAAGAAGACCGGCATCACCTCACGTCCGGGCGTTTTCTCCGGCGGCGATTGTGTGACCGGTCCCGATCTCGTAGTCACCGCCATGGCAGCTGGACGCAAAGCTGCCTGGGCAATTGATGAGTATTTGAAGGGCAATTAATATCCCTGGGATTGTCATACTGAGGGGCATTGGCTGCCCCTAAGCATCTCGCCCGCGCGGGCACAGACCCTTCGGTCGCACCGAACGTTCCCTGCGGGTGACATACCTTAATGTTGAATTTGGAGCTGACAGGCGCAAAACCTGTCAGTTCTTGTTTATGGTTATAATCCCCGCATGATTTATCGCATTCTACATGTCATCGATTTCCTCGCACTAGCCATCGCGATTATTATCGCCACAGGAGGAGACTCACCAAGGTTCACAGGCGAATCAGATCGTGTGCGTGCGTATACGCGTGAAATAGAATTTGATTATCCCAACTGGGTATGGGACGCGGCCTGGATCAAGCTTCAACAGGGTGCCATTGGAGCACCCTTCCTGTTTGAGCGCGGCACGAATAAACATCTCGTTTTTGAATACCTGCGTATCACGCAGCAGCTCCAGCAGGCTGAGATCAGCATCGAACAAATTTACGCCGACCCGGAGATCATCGATAAGGAATCCACCAGTGCACACGTGCGCGCCCAGCGCGATACACTGATTGCCAGGCAGAACCTGATCGCTCCACTGGCTGAGGCAACGCTGCAGGGTCAGGTCGTCGAGGCGCTTGCAGATCTCGGTCTCACAACCGCCGGGCAAACCATTCCTCCGGTCCTCTATCACACATCACCTACGCCGCTCGCGCTCATCGTTGCACCGCGTGACCGTATTGTGCAGATCACCAACATTTCCATCCTCCCCACGCTTACACTCGATGAACAGATCAAGCTGGAAGATCGCGTTTCAAACTCGCTCGACGTTTCGACACTGGTCGTAGCCATTGGCGGCGTGGGCGTCTACCCGACCATGGTGATGGAGACCACTGACCTGCGCGGGATGCTCGACACCATTGCCCACGAATGGATACACAACTATCTAACTCTTCGTCCACTGGGACTGAATTACACGACAACTCCTGAACTCCGTACGATGAACGAGACTGCTGCTTCGATCGCGGGAAATGAAATTGGGACGTATGTACTGCAGCGTTTCTATCCCGAAATTCTCGGTTCCCCGCCCAGCCGCAACCTGATCACTTTTAAGGAAGGGCCCCTCCCCTCCAGTGGATCTGACGAGCCGCCTCCCTTCGACTTCGGCGCTGAAATGAATGAGACGCGCGTCAAAGCAGATGAATTGCTCGCACAGGGAAAAATCGAGGAAGCCGAGGAATATATGGAGCAACGAAGAGAAGTCTTCTGGCAGAATGGATACCTGCTCCGCAAATTGAACCAGGCTTTTTTCGCGTTTCACGGGGCCTACGCCGATGTTCCTGGTGGTGCGGCTGGAGAGGACCCTGTCGGTCCTGCGGTCCGGGCATTACGCGAGCAAAGTGATTCTCTCGAAGAGTTCATCAACACCATCGCATGGATGACATCCTTCGAGAAACTACAGCAGACGATTAAATAACAGGCAGTGACGCGCCCTCCGTCATTGTGGATATCCCATGAAAAAACTTTCTGCATTCCTCATTTTATATTTCCTTGCTTCTGCCTGCTCTTCAGCGACAGGCACCCCTGCCATCGATACATCCCCTACTCCAAATATCATCATTCCAACGCCGGCTTCCTGCACAAACATTGTGGCCGCGCCCACACCCGGCCCTGAAGTACCGTCCATCTTTCCGCCGGTCGGGAAACAGGATCATGTGTTGGGCGCAGAGGATCCTGTTTTTACGGTTACCTACTATGGTGACTACCAGGACCCAAGAAGTGCTTCCTTCTCAAAAACGGCAACTCAACTTTTGGAGGAGCATCCAAATGAAATGCAGGTGGTGCCCCGCATTTTCCCTTTGGCTGGCCTGAATGATAAAGCGATGATCGCTGCGCAAGCCGCGGAGGCTGCCGCGGAGCAAACCAAATTTTGGGAAGTGCATAACCTGCTCTATTCGCAACAAGCAAATTGGGCCAGCCTGTCAGTAGAGGATTTCGACCAATGGATCACCGCGCAGGCATCAGCTTTGGAAATGAACGTGGATCAGTTCAAGTCCGATATGAAACGGGAGGACGTTGTCGCCCGGGTCCAGCAGGCACGGGAGGATGCCCTGAAGATCGGTGTGCCGGGTACCCCCCTTATCCTGATCAACGGGCAGATCTACCTGGGGCCGCGTGATTACAACAGTCTCAACAATATTCTGCAGTTGATCCTGATGGGCAAAAGACAATTCACCTACTGCCCGCCGGTGACCATTCAGGGTACTAAACAATACATCGCCGTACTTCAGACAGAAAAAGGCGATGTGACGATCCAATTATTTGCAGATAAGGCACCTTTTACGGTGAACTCTTTCATCTTTCTGGCGCGTAACGGTTGGTATGACAACATCACATTCCATCGTGTGCTTCCCGACTTGTACGCGCAGACCGGCGACCCAAGCGGCACAGGCAAAGGGAACCCCGGCTACTACATCGTGACTGAAATTGATCCTTTGCTGAAGTTCGACAGGCCGGGCCGGGTGGCGATGGTCAATTCGGGGCCAGATACCAGCGGAAGCCAGTTCTTCATTACCTATGCACCTACCACGGAATTCGATGGGCAATACACCATTTTTGGAGAGGTGCTGAGCGGAATGGAAGTACTCAAACAATTAACGCCGCGCGATGCACAGCCGGGAACGGATACGCCTGCTGGAGATAAACTCCTGGGCATCACCATTGAGGAACGATAATGAAACCGTCGCAGACCCATCTTGCCTCGCTGTTGAGTTCATTGCTGTTCATCCTTGGAGCCCTGCTGTTTCTGAGTGTGGCATTCTTGATGGCAATTACCGCGCTCAGCAACTTCATGACTGGCACGGATGTCCAGGCTCAGCAAACCATTGTCCTGGCCGTCTTCGGTTTCGAGGGGCTGATTCTTCTGGTTGCGGCCTTCATTTCAATTCAAAAATTCCTTAATAGATCGTCCGCGGACCGGGATGCTTCCTTCACGATCTCTTTGTGGCAGATCGTGGTCAGCCTCGTGATCGCCGCTGTTGTGTTATTCCTCGGCAGCCGCATAAGTTTGAACAACAGTGTCAACTGGCTTGTGCTCCCGATCCTTACTCTCCCGGCAGTAGTCCTTCCAATATTTATTTTGTTTGGTCTGGGTGTACGAAAAATCCCATTGGGAACCCGCTGGCAAACGTGGACTGTTTTCGGTGTTGGCATGACGCTTGTGCCATTCATTCTCATTTTGGTGGAAGTATTCGCGATGATCGTTGTTTTGGTCATTGTGATCCTATTTGTTATCTCCCAACCCGCATTGAACACCGAAATGCAGCGGCTCTCCGAGCAAATATACAGGCTGGGCCCCCAGTCGCAGGCAACGCTGGATCTGCTGCTCCCATACATCACCAAACCCGGCGTCATCGCGGTGGCATTGTCATACTTCGCCCTTCTTGTTCCTCTATTGGAGGAGATATTCAAAACACTGGGAGTCTGGTTTTTTGCGGGCAAGCTGACATCCCGAGCCCAGGGTTTCAGCATGGGAGCACTGAGCGGTTCGGCCTACGCGTTGATCGAAACACTTGGGGTCAGCGCACAGACAGTGGGTTGGGCAACCCTGCTCCTGACACGGATCGGGACAGGGTTGCTGCATATTACAACGTCGGCATTGGTGGGAGCTGCCATCGTGGGTGCAGTGCGTGAACGTCGTTACGCGCAACTGCTTGGCACGTATTTGCTTGCCGTCCTGCTGCATGGACTATGGAATGCTCAGGCGATCCTGTATACATTTGCCACCCTCACCAAAAACCTGGCACAGCAAAACCCTCTGAGCGGACTGGAGACGCCTGTTACGATTGGCATGGTCATACTTGCCATTATCTTGTTGATCATTTTGCTTGTATCCAACCGAAAGATGAGGGCAACGGTCCCGCAGCCGGTACGTGAAGAAGCGATCACATAGCGTGAAAACTCTCATGGTAAGATAATCTCATGTCTTTAATTCATCCAATCTCCATCGCCAGCGATGGTGACCTTGCACAACTTGTCGGCTTGCGTCACAAACATTTCATCTTCAGCCTTAAAACAGGTGCGCGGCTCGAGACGCATCGCGGCATTCTCCAGCATGACGACCTGATCGGCAAACAATGGGGCACGCAGGTCTTCAGTCACATGGGTTCGCCGTTCTTTTTACTGCAACCTTCACTTGGCGACCTGCTCATTGACCTGCCGCGCACTACACAGATCCTGTACCCCAAGGATATCGGCTTTATTTTCGTCACCATGGGAGTTGGACCCGGACAAAAAGTGATGGAAGCGGGCACCGGCTCCGGCTCGATGACAACCGCCCTCGCCTATGCTGTGGGACCGGAAGGCCGCGTCATCTCGTATGAGGTCAAACCCGATGTGCAGAACCTGGCGCGAAAGAATCTGACACGCTTCGGGCTCGAATCACGCGTGGATTTCAAGCTGCGCGACATTAACGAAGGCTTCGACGAAACTGACGCCGACTCCTTCTTCCTCGATGTGCCCAATCCATACGATTTCACTGTTCAGGTGCGTAACGCGCTCAAACCCGGCGGATTTCTATGCTGCCTCATCCCCACATTCAACCAGGTGGAAAAGACTCTGTACGCCTTGAAACAGAATAAATTTGCGTTCGTGCAAGTCTGTGAATTGTTATTGAGATATTACCAGGCCGAGCCCAACCGCATCCGCCCCACAGACCGCATGGTTGCGCACAC
>JANMSY010000112.1:0-1921 GCA_031389865.1 Anaerolineales bacterium
GATTTGTCGGACCATTTCAAGAGCACATCGAGGTCGGTGTTGATCCCGTTGAACGTGCAGGTGAAATCCCAACTCTGGAATGTCGGTGCGTTCGGCGGCGGCCTGGTGGCAGTGGGTGGCGGCGTCACAGATGGCACGACCCAGTAACTGCCTGTCACTTCCACATATTCGCCCCAGAGCCAGCACTGACCGGTTGGGCCTTCATCCGATTTCACAAGCCAATAATTTTCAGGATCATAGCGGCCAAGGATTACAAGTCTGGCGTTTGGTAAATAAGTGAAGACGATTTCATAATCCTGCCCGGGACCGGTGCGGCAGTTGGTTTGCTCGCGCACTGTGAGCATGGGAACAGAAAATGTGGGAGTGATCGTTGCTGACGCAGACCCGATTTTCGTGGAGGTTGGGTTTGGCGTAAACGAAAATGTCGCAGTGATGGGAACATCGCCGCCATTGCGTGCCTGCTCCAAAAGAGTCGCGGCGATGATCGTCGCGGCTTGATCGTCCACCGAAAGCGGTTGCGCCTCGCCGGGTAAATTACAGGCGAGCGAGGCAAGGAGCAAGGCGGTTATCGAGAGAATTATAGGCTCGGTTTTCATTCAGGGTATTTTATCATTCTAAAGCGAGAAACAAAAAATGCCCGCGTCTGCAAAGACGCGGGCATTTTCTTCAAACTGGTTTATTCTGTTGCAAGATCGTGCGAGCCTTCCTGGCTGCCGTTGCCGGGCGCGCCGCCCACACCACTGACCGGCGGGAAGTTGCCTTGGCCGCGCACTCCATTGATATCCGATGTGTTCATCGCATATTGCAGGGTTGCAAACGCAATCGCATCAGAGTTGACATCCAACGCCGTGTCGTTGTTGTTTGCATAGGTATCGCAGGCTTGCTGATAGCACGGATCGTAAGCAATGCCAGCCGGTTTTGCCAATGCAGATGTCCATGCACTGGAGAACTGGGGCACGAAAGTTCGTGAGTCAGCTGATGGCCGCTCGGCTATCTTTGTGCGAGACTTTGGGAACGGTAACCAAATCTTCACCTTCGTATTCTGGGCAGATTAAAAGCCCGCATAGCTGCAACAGGCGATTGGAGTAACCAGTCGCCTGTTTTTTATCCTAGGAACTATGGTACTTTGCTTGTACGCTCAACACTAACTTTCTAAGTGCGGGTATTTCTCCCTGGCAGATGCATAGCCTCCCTCCAAGAAACCAGTCTCAAAGAACCGCAATGCGCGGGAACTTTTGAAGGTGAAAAAAAGTCAAGTGAAATATAATCAAATCGATTCGGAGGTGCTTTATGAAAAGCCACATCTTACCGGTTTTGCTGGTGATCTGGGCATTGATGGTAAGTGGTTGTGCAAAGGTCGCCACACCCACAGAACCTCCTGCTTTGGAAAATACAGCCAGTTTAATCATTGCATTGGAGGCCGCTGGCGCAACAGTGGAAACCGGCGAGCCAGTTTCTCAGGTTTTTTTCAGACCTGAGGGCAGCATTATCAAAGTCAACGGAGCAGATGTTCAGGTCTTCGAATATGAAAGTGCAGAAGCGATGGAGAGTGAAGCCTCTCAAGTAGCGCCGGATGGCGGCTCCATTGGAACAACGATGGTCACCTGGGTAGATACGCCTCACTTTTATAAAGCCAGCCGCATCCTCGCCCTTTACATTGGAAGTGATGAGACGGTACTAGGCTTGCTCCAACAGGTGATGGGCACTCAATTTGCGGGCCGATAAAAGCCATACACAAAGCGGGGTGAGGAAATTTCCTCACCCCGCTTGTTACTAGATACTCGCTTTACAAGGTGATTTCTATGGACCGGTATACTTGAAGATCCACAGGCCGCTATCGCGGTCACTGCCTAAGATATAGGTCGTCTCAGTTGGGTCACCAGGCAGCCGATGGGCTTCGACGCCCCAGAAGTCGTTACCG
>JANMSY010000132.1:0-1557 GCA_031389865.1 Anaerolineales bacterium
CGTCGTTGAGCAAAGGTCAGGACGAAAGCCGCCGAATCAGTTCGACGACCTGCACGTCCCGCTCGTTGGATATAGTTTGCAGTAGTTGGTGGAACGTTTCGCATGACAACAGCCTGCAAGTCACCAACATCCACACCTAGCTCAAAAGTTGTGGAGCAGCTTAAAACATTGATTTCGCCTTGAATGAACTTATTCTGCACTCGCGCGCCTGCCTCAGCAGTCCATTGTGCTGTGTGTTCTTCTGCTGTCAATGGTATCAGGTAGTCTTTAGAGAGATAATTTTGGCGATACAAATTGTTCTCTAATTCACTTCGGTGATTATGGAGTGGTTCCAATGTCCCCGAACAACCGTAAGTTAAACATTGATCATCTACGCTGGATGGGTAAATATTCTTACAGCGATTGCAGATATACCAACCGTCAAAATTGTCGAGCGTCGGAACGATATTCCACATTTCGTGGGAAATTCGATATGCGACGCCTCCAGCGCTGCTATCACGTCGTTTGATATTCTCGCTTCTAAACACTTCCTTCCATGGACTTGATGTGCTGGTTAAGTAAGTCCAAATATCTTGAAGAGTTTCTTTTGCTATTTGCTCTGCTTTGTTTTCATCATTGAGCCGTGCAATCAGAATGCGCTTGAGATAGTCTAAGCGTCCATTTCCGCGTTTAGCAGACGAGGGCATCCAGCTTTTTATGCGATGCTTCGAATCGCTATCGGTCTCTCGAATATAGTAGACCTTATCTCTGGGCTTAAAGGCTTCGTTTGCGTGAAGATTACGATCTGGTAATAGATAAGTAATTACTCCTTGATAGCGTAGGGTATTTAGAAGATTTCGAATCAAGGAAAAGGCGTCTTTCCTGTTCAAATTCCAGGGGGCACGTTGCAAAGATGGCGGCAATTCAAAATTTTCAGGTACTACAGGTTCGAAGCGAATGAGACCTAGACCTTCCAGGCTAATGCGCCTATCAAGCGGTGTGAAGTCTTGCATCAGCCAAACTGCCATTCTCTCTTCTTTGCTTGGCTCAGAATCGCGCGATGAGAACAACCCCAATAGAGTGGCTTGATGAATCATACTTGGCAATATATCTTGCAAACGATAATTGCCTTTCATTGCGCCGTGCGTGGAACGTAAAGTCTCAAGAATCAAACCACGCCGTAGAGTGCGCTCGTGTGCGCGCTCGAAAAAGGGCGCAAAGAAAGCTGCATTTTGGCGGCTATCTGTAAAATTCAACATCTTTCTGCCCTCGCCAGGATATTCAGCGCTTTTGTCTTTCGCGGCAGGAATATTGAGATATAACGCATCTGCCAAAACGCTCACGGGAGCATCTTGACCAGTCAAGAAGCGATAAACTGCTCCGCTATTCGAGCGTGTGGCACAGCTAACGCAACGCCTGAGTGTTTTGCTGCGTCCAATATTCACTTTCTTAATTGGCTTTAAGTCCGTCTTGCATTCGCATTGAGGAGGAAGATTGGTTTGTTGAATCTGACCACATTCTGTGCAGAGCAGGTATGGATCTAGATTGAGCTGTTCTACTTCTTCTTCTGTGTCTCCT
>JANMSY010000137.1:0-3205 GCA_031389865.1 Anaerolineales bacterium
GTGCCGACAAGGAAGCGTTGCGCGCCGGGAGCAGGTGTGTACTCGAGGTCGAAGTCAAAGGGATTCTTTTGCCCCCACCAGCCCCAGATCGGTGATGAGAGTTTTTCCTGAATAGTCTTGTTGACATATAAAAACGCGGGCGCGCCGGGACCGCCGTTGAGATATTTGTAGGTGCAGCCGATGGCGAGGTCCGCATTGCAGGGGTCGAGTTCGACGGGGACGGAGCCGACCGAGTGACTCAGATCCCAGAGTACAAGCGCTCCTTTTTTATGCGCAAGTTCAGTAATGCGCTGCATGTCGTAGAGGTAGCCGCTTTTGAAGACAACATGCGAGAGCGTAACGAGCGCGGTGTTTTCATCGATGGCGGATTTGAGTGCGGCAATATCGGGTGTGATGTCGTTGTCGCTTGCGCCGATCAGAGTTATTTGGTGGCGGTCGCCCAGTACCTTTTTGATGCCTTGCAGGACATACAGATCAGAGGGAAAGTTGAACGTGTCGGTGATGATGCGCGTTTTATCTGGCTGCAGCGTGAGCGCAGATGTGGCGAGTTTGAAAAGGTTAATGGAGACCGTATCACCGACGAGGGTTTGCCCTGCCCCCGCGCCGATCAGTTGACCGATCCTGTCGCCCACGCGCGATGGCGCGTCCCACCAGCCTTTGTTCCAGCCGCGGATTAGATCGCTGCCCCATTGTTCGTCCACGATCTGACGGGATTTTTGCTGTGCGGCTTTGGGCATCATTCCGAGGGAGTTGCCATCGAGATAGATGAGGCCGGGATCGCTGATGACAAATTGCTCGCGGTAGGATGCGAGCGCGTCTTGAGAGTCCAGTTGTCTGGCGAAATCGAGAGAAGGGGAGAAGTTCATGGTTTTCCTTTTGCCGCGAATTTCACGAACTGTTGCGAATCCTTCTTTTTCAGTCACTACTTTTGGAAGTGTCCTTGTTTACTTGTTTTCCTGTTTCCTTGCTATCCTACTCATTGCATATTCTGCCAGTGCGGTGATCGTCAACGACGGATTAACACCCGGGTTTGCGGGCATGACCGAACCGTCAATAATATACAGACCCTCATAGTTATGTACTTCAAGATTTTCATTTACAACACTCTTGTCCGCGCTATATCCAATCGGGGCGCCGCCAAGGATGTGCGCAGTCGTTGGCAAGCCGAGTACGTTTTCACCGATGGAACCAAGCGGAATACCATTTGTCCGTTTTGCGAAGTCACGCGTCAATTCGTGTGAGCCTTTTACGTGCGCATGGATTTCATAGCCAGGTTCCTTATCTGCGACCACGCCGGGACGGAAAAGCGTGAATCCGCTGCGCCCGATGCGGAACCTCATTCGATTGTCCGCGTGCTGCATAACGAGCAGGATCGTCACATTGTGCGCCCAGCCTGGCAGGATCAGCGCCTTTGCAAAATCAATGGGATGCGTCAACGCCCAACCGAGGAACCTCAACAGGCGCATCGGCACGCTGACATCGGTATCGATCAACGGCGCGGCAAGGAAGCGCATCAGTGATGATCCATTGGGATAGCGGACAGGCTCGACGCGCGTGATCTCGTCATAATTGTAGATGGATGAAATGGCTACGCCCTCTGAATAATTGATTTCGGACGTACGAGCCACGCTTCCCAGCAAAGCCTCCGAGTTGGTCCTGACCATGTGGCCGAGTCTGCCTGATAGTTTGGGCAGCGAGCGTTTCACATCGCGCAGATTCAACAACAGCTTCATTGTTCCCATCACGCCGGCAGAGAAGATGACGTTCCTGGCATGGACAGTTTGTTTGCGTTTGAGTGGGGAGGTCGACGTTTGATATGTAACTTCATAACGTGCGTTTGCCACCATTGATGGTCCATTGTCTACGGTCAATGGTCTCACATCAGTCACTTCCACCTCCGACCTGACTTTCGCGCCGTTCTTCTCCGCAAAGTATAAATAATTTTTTGGTAACGTATTTTTGGCGTTGTGACGGCATCCCACCATGCACCCGCCGCAGTGGTTGCATCCTGCCCGAGCGGGACCTTCACCGCCAAAGTATGGATCATTGACGGTAACCCCCGCTTCACCAAAGTATGCTCCAACATCGGTGGCGCGGAAGGTGTGACCCATGCATATTTCATCCGCCATTTGTTTGAGGAGATGATCTGCTGTCCATAGTTTGGGGTTGCGCGCCACGCCGAGCATTCGCTTCGCCGTCTCATAGTGCGGACGCAGAACTTCGCCCCATTGGATATCGTGATTCCAGGCAGGTGTGGCGAACGTTGCATCGGTTGGAACTTCGAGCACATTGGCATACCCAAGACTTCCGCCGCCGACGCCTGCGCCATGCAGGACCATCACACCCTTGAGAATGCTGATCTGCAGGATGCCATGCGCACGCAAGGCAGGCAGCCAGAGATATTTCCAGAACTGCCAGTTGGATTTGGCGAAATCCTGATCTTCGAAGCGTTTGCCTTTTTCGAGTACAAGAACAGAGTAGCCTTTTTCAGTCAGTCTCATCGCTGAGACGCTTCCCCCAAAACCGGAACCGATGATTACATAATCAAAGCAGTCAGCCATCAGCGGTCAGCTCTCAGCGTTTTTAAGAGTGATGCGAGCATGCGTTTGACCTCTGTGATTTCTGTATTGAGTTTGTTGGGTTTTCTTTGTTTAGTAAACCCAGATCATGTGAAGGAAGTGGCTGGTATTCTGTTTCGCTGGCTGAGCCCATTGCCATCTGTAGAAATCCTGCAAAATCTGCTTCTGTGTTTCGTCCGCAACCTTCAACAATATTCGTTGCGACAGACATGCTGGCGCGTCTAATCTGACTGGTCAACCCATACAGTTCTTCTTTTGGAAATTCTTTTGTTGCTTTATAAACTGCCAAAGCCAGTTGATGGGACTTTTCCCATACTTTGAGCTGACGAAAGTCTTTCATGTTTTGATTATACGCTGTCAACGGTCAGTAATTATCTGAAGGCTGACTGCTGATAGCTGAAGGTTTGACTAAACGTACACATATCCGCTGACATTTACGTATGACGTTGCGGCCGGAGAAAGCCACGCAACGATGTATACATCCTAGAATCTATCCTAAAATTCAATGATCTTTCTGGATATGTCGTTGCGAACCGCCGCTTTTGTTCTTTGGCGGTGAAGCAATCTCCTTTTCATCAGGCAAAATCTAGTTTTTGGGAGATTGCTTCTCGAAGACTCGCAACGAC
>JANMSY010000166.1:0-4155 GCA_031389865.1 Anaerolineales bacterium
TTTTCAGGACACACCACGCTGTGTTGGGCGCTGTTTTCGTTAACCAAGACCTTCCCTTTTTTTCGATTATTTCACAGCTCGATATTTTTGCATAGCCGATTTAACTTCATTCAAGATTGCTGAATAATCGACTCTGGAAAAATCTGTTGTGTCAACTTCAATAATTGAACCGCCAATACTCATAACCAACGATTTCTCTTTTGCTAAGTGAGCACGCAATTCATCCAAAACATCATTATCACCGTGACCTGGGTGACGATTGCCTGTTTCTGCACGTTCCTTGAATCTGTAAAACAGCGTCTCTTGATCTGAATTGCAAACTATTTGAATGGTTTCTATGTCGTAATTTGTCTTCAATTCTTGAAATCTTGGAACCGATAGAGATGGGTCAAACGAATTATCTAAAATCACAGAACAACCGGCTTCAAATTGCATTTCAGCTAAATAAAACATTATGTCAATGCTGGCACGTCCTAGCGTTTGTGTCCATTTACGGTCTTTCCAACCCAAACTATCAAACAATATTTCTCTGACGTTATCTTTACTGAAAAAAGGTATACCAAGTTCTTTTGACAGCCATTTCGCCAGTGTGGATTTTCCTGCGGCTGGTCTACCTGTTGTAATAATGAGTTGCGGTTTTTGAATACTCATAAACTATGGCATGGAATAATGCAAGACATTTTTTCCTTATTCATTCTTTGTAAACCGAGCAAGCGCCCAACTATGAGTTATACAGCCTGGTGCTGTAAAATGTCCCCGTGCGGGGTGTTATAAAGCATGAAGCTGTATAATAGACTATGTGCAAAATTATACGCCTGATTTGATACGGCAGGCGGCAACAGGCTAACTACAGCAGAAAATCGAAGCCTCCAATCGGCTCAAGGAAAAGTTCATGCCACTACTTGACCAGGGCATTTCCAAAGATCGGTACACTGTCATTCCCCGCACTGGGATATTTTTACGACGCGGGAATTCGTATTTGCTGCTCAAAGGTGCGCCGACCAAACGACTCTGGCCGAATAAATACAATGGCCTGGGGGGTCACATTGAAAGGGGAGAGGATGTCTTGTCCGCGGCGAAACGCGAGCTGCTGGAAGAAACCAGCTTGACCACCGATCTGTGGTTGTGTGGCACGGTGATCGTTGACACAGGTGATGTAGGGATCTGCCTGTTCCTGTTTGGCGGGAACTACCTGGAGGGGGACGGCAAGCCGCAACCATCTGTGGAGGGGACAGCCGAATGGATCGCGTATGACGCGATGTCTGAAGTAGATATGGTTGAAGACGTGCCTGTCCTATTATCGAAAATCCACCATATGCAGCGCGGCGACCCGCCGTTTTTTGCATGGTCCCATTATGACGAAGGGGAGAAATTGACTGTGGAGTTTGCGGAGTAAGCACTCACAATAATTCATGGCAAATCATCGAGGGCAGAGCCTCTCCGTGTAAATTGTTCATGGGATGTTATAGGCTTTTAGCTCGATGGCCTCTGTGAACGACTGGCCTGCGATTTCTCCGGAGCCGCGGGCCTTTACCCAGCCCACTCCCTGCACGAACCAGTATGTATATGTACCCGTGAAGCTCACCGGCACTTTCATCCCCTGGAACTCGAGACCAATGCTGATCGTCGAGTTGACTTCGATCTGCATGGCATCAAATGTTCCCGCGGGCACGGTAACGCTTTCCACACCCAGCGCGGTGAAGTTCGATTGGGCAGTGCCCGAGGCCTGGCCCTCCTGACCCGCCATGCTCATTTTGCCGGTGAATTCAAGGTTATGCTGCCACTGGTCTCCGGCGGATATGCTGTTGGGGAACGTGACGCCGCTGACATTATCGATGGTCAGATCAAACGGTGTCCCCATGGCATTGAGTGCTGCGGCGGGCGCTCCACCGAGTTCCTGGGCAACTAATCCCTCCGTTGTGCAAGCCCATTCCTGTGACTGTGTGCGGTTATCAAATTGTGTGGTGAGAGTGAACCCGTCTCCGCGGACCGACGTGATCGTATCTGTAAAACTGTAATTGCCGGTAGTATTGCCTGTGCTTTCATACATCCAGGTTGAGCCTTCACGGATCGGATAATAGGCGTTGGTACACTGGCCGCCGTCTGCCAGGGACGTGTCGCCCTCACCGCCAGCAGGTGTGTCTGTAATGCCAGGTACTTCCTTATTCGCGGCTTCTTGTGTGAATGTTGGGATGGATGGCTCTGCTGTTGGCGTTGCTTCTGCGTTGGCACAGGCGGCCATGAAAGCGATTAAGAGCAAAACACTGATCGTTTTAAGAGTAGGTCTCCATATCATTTTTAAACAACCTTTCGTCATTCCACTTTTTAAGAGTGAGAGTAAATGTACTTCCTTTTCCGGCTTCGCTAACGACATCCAGGGATCCCTGATGCTGCTCGATCACCTGTCGGGTGATGGCCAGGCCGAGGCCAATGCCGCCGAAGAGGTCATCTCCCTGTCTGTCCAGGTGGTAGAAACGGCTAAAGATATTCGGCAGGTTTTCCCTGGGGATGCCAATTCCGTGATCTTCAACAGCCGCGAAAACCCTGTCACCGTTCTCACTCAGGCGGATCTCCACATCGCCGCCTTTGGGACTGAACTTGATCGCGTTATCCACCAGAGCCATCAGCGCCCGCTCCAGGGATTTTGAGTCGCCTGACACCGGGGACAGGCCCGGGCGTGGCAGGAAGCGAAGCGTCACATCCCGTTCCACTGCCTTGGCAGAATAGCGATCCATCACCTGGCGCGCGACCTCGTTCATATCCACCTGTTGAAAATCGGGCAGCACCAGTTCCATTTCCTGGAGAAACAGGATGTCGTTGACCAGCGTGGCGATCTGCTGGACGTTGCGTGCCACCGTGTCGATCCCAGCCGTGAGCTGGTCACCGCTCACGATGCCTCTCTGCAGCATCTGAAGATACCCGGTCGAGATCATCAACGGAGTGCGGAGCTCATGTGCCACGTTGCTCAGAAACTCACGACGCGCCAGGTCCTGTTCGGCAAGTTTTTGATAGGCTTCAGCCAGCTCGCTCGCGCGCATACGAATGTCATCCACTGCCATTTGATCGTTCTGCCTCAGTCGGTTACTGATCTCGCTGACCATCGCCATGGCTACGCTGCTGCTACTGTGCAGGACCCGGTCGAAAGCGGCCTTATTGAGCTCCAGCGTGGTAAGCGCTGTTTTAACAGTAACGGTGGCGGCACGCGGGGCGTTATGGATGAGCGCCATTTCACCGAAAAAATCGCCCGGATTGAGCGTTTTGAGCAGGCGTGCTTCACTATTGTTGATGCGCTTTGTCACTTCGGCTTCACCCTCCAGGATCATGTAAAAGCGGTCCTCCACCTCATTCTCGCGGCACAGAATAGTTCCGGGCTCATACGAGTGGACGCTGCTGCTGGCGATGAGCTCTTCGATTTCATTGGGTTTAATGCCGGGAAAGGCTCTGGGGATGATGCGGGAGGGAGCGCGGTGCGTTGTCATTTGGTTACCAGCTCCATGTTCATAACTTGTACCCGATCATGCGCAGGAAGTCCTTGCGCCAGGTGATGCCTTCCTCGTCCTCGACACCCTGGGGCGGGAAGCCATCCACCACTCCCAGGATGCCGCGTCCCTGTTCGGTTTGGGCGACCAGTACTTCGGTGGGATTTGCTGTGGCGCAGAAAATGCGCGCCACTTCAGCTACGTTCTTAACGACATTCAACACATTGATGGGGTAAAACCCTTCGCCCAAAAACACGATGAAGGAGTGGCCGGCTCCGATGGCCTGTGCATTCTTCTTTGCAAGTTCGATCATCGCCTCATCGGTGCCTGACCATCGAATGAGACATTTGCCGGATGCCTCGCTAAACGCCAGCCCAAACTTAATACCCGGAACTGCAGTGACGAGCGCCTCGTGAATATCCTCCACGGTCTTGATGAAGTGTGATTGGCCGAGAATGAAATTAATGGTCTCTGGTTTTTGGATCTTTACGGTTTGGATGTCCATGATTACCTCGTTTGATTTTTTATGATACAGCAAAATGGGAATCCGTACAAATAACTCATGGAGAGACAGGGCTTGTGCAAAGTCCTCAGATATGTCACCCTGAGGAAGCGCTCGCTGCGACCGAAGGGTCTCCCACACCGTATTGGAGATGCTTCGCGGAGTTTATCCTGA
>JANMSY010000409.1:0-50466 GCA_031389865.1 Anaerolineales bacterium
TCTTTGCGAAGCAATCTCATATTTTCGAGCAATTTTCCGTCTGAGGAGTAAGATTGCTTCGTCGGGAAAGGCACCCTCCTCGCAATGACGGTAAAACCTGTGATTTACTGAATTTATTCTCTCTTTTAGGAAAGAGCTAACTGGCGAAAAAATGGTTTAATGTCTGTTCCAGCTGAATGTATTTTTCGATCAGCGGTTTATAGATCTCATGATTTACTTTTGACGGAAGCGCAGGTTCTCCAGATAGATATGCAGTTTGTTCAGCGTGTACCGCAAGATCCGGGATCAACCCTGCCGCTTTTCCAGCGATCATGGCAACGCCCCAGGCACCAAATTCGTTTCCTTGTAACCGTTGATACGGGATATTGAGAATGTCTGCCTTGATTTGATTCCAGGTTCCGCTGCGCGCACCGCCACCCACCACACGAGCTTGCACCAGTTCCAGCTTAGGCAATAACTCTTTAAGGGTTTTCAAGTAATAAGCATACTCATATGCCACACTTTCCAAAATGGACCGCGCAAAGTGGGACTGTGAATGGGACCATGATACGCCCACCCACGCCCCACGCATTTCCGGACTGGAAGGACAAATGCGTCCTCCCAGGTGTGGTGAAAAAAATAAGCCGTCAGATCCCGGTGCAACAGTTTCGGCCAGAGAGATCATTTTGGAATACAGTTCATCAGAACTCGGAAGAGTTTTTCCATGAGAAGTGATGAAGAACTGATCACGGAACCATCGAAGGGCGAGTCCCCCACCACCAATGTAGGCAAGCGGATTCCATAATCCAGGGATGACAGAACGCATGGTAATCAATGCCCGATTCTTCGTGTCAGCTACAAATTTATCGGTGCAACCGGCGAGAACGGCGGCTGTCCCAGCGACATCAAAGAGCATTCCAGCGCGTACGATTCCTGCGCCCAGAGCGTTTGCAGCCGTATCCCCCGCGCCTGCTGCAATGACGGTGCCGGGCGCCAGCCCAAATTCTTTTGTGGAGCTCTCCAAAACTTCCCCAATTACGGTGGTTGGTTCAACGATCCTGGGAAGCTTAGCCATATCCAACCCAAACTGCTCACAAAGTTCATTGGACCAGGTTGCTGTTTCGGCGTCCGAGAATCCAGAAAAATGGATATACGTCTGGTCTATGAAGGCCTGATCCGCCTTTAATCCCGCAAGCCTGCCTGCCACATAGGTGCCAGGCATCACGAATTTTGCAGTGCGCTGGAAGACATCATTTTGTTCATTCTTCCACCAGAGCATTTTCGGCCCATGATCACAGGTGGGAGGACACCCGGTGAGTTGGGTAATTCGATCACCGGCTTCCTTATCCATCCATCCGATATAGGGCTGACAGCGCATATCCAACCAGGAGTCAAATCTGGCAACCGGATTAAAATCTTCGTCGATCAGTCCAACACCGGCCATTTGTGAATCAAAGGCGATCGCGGCAATTTCTGCTGATTCGACCCCGCTGGATTCAATGCACTTCTTAACCGTTTGCGCGGCTGATGTGTAGAAATCCTCATTTTCCTGTTCCACAACACCTGGTTTCGGATAATACAGTGGAACTTCAACCGAAGCCTCTGAAATAAGTTTTCCATCGATCTGATAAAGCGCAGCCTTCGTAGCACTCGTTCCGAGGTCCACGCCGATCAGGTATTTCTTATGCATTGTTGTCTCCGATACGAGCCATTTGAGGAACAAGAATCTTTAGGATTTGACAGCCTGGTCGGTCATATTGTCCCGTGAAATGCTCTTGGGCGCACCCGTAAAGTTTGATCCGAGCTCCACAGTTCCTGAGTCAGCTTCTCTCAATCTGAGCAGCTCAACTTCGAAGCGTGACCTGTCGCCGCGATGAAGGGCGTGATAATACTCGATAGGCTGTCCAGTTTCAGAAAAGCTAATGCTGTCGAGCATTAAGAGTGGGGACTTGGGTTCAATGCCAAGCAGTGCCGCTTCCGTGTCGTTCGCCAGGACGGCTTCAATATAACGACGGCCCTTTGCTATGAAGATACCGGCCTCTTTTTCCAAATATTCATACAGAGAACGGTTGGTCAAATCAACACTGGCAAGGGCAGGACAAAGCGCAAACGGAATGTAGGTGGTGACAAGTTGAATGGGCTCATCATTGATGAATCGCAGTCGTAGAATATCGATCACGTTCTCGCCTGATTTGATATTGAGAAATCGGGCGACCTTTTCGTTCGCAGGACTACTATTCTGGTGAAGTACTTTTGTTGTGGGTCTCAGACCGCGCTCCACCATATCCTGGTAAAAACCGGTCAGTTTTTGTACCAGACCCTCACTGATCTTTGGCGGAGAAATAAAGGTTCCCTTCCCCTTGCGGCGGCTGATTACGCCTTCAATCTCCAGTTCGCGTAAAGCCTGTCGGACCACGGTCCGGCTGATGCCGTAGAGTTCGCAAAGATCCTGTTCACCCGGGATTTGATCGCCCGGAGACCAGGCTCCTGTCTGTACCTTTTCCCTAAGGATATCCATTAATTGAAGATAGTACGGGATGTGACTTTCAAAGTTTATCTTTTCATTCATGATATTCAACCCAACTGTTTCAGATGATTTGTTGTAATCCTGTTATTACAGCTTATTATAAAAAAAACGGGGCACCCTGTCAATGGGACAATCTTAAAATTCATCAGGATCGCTTTCCTTGTCCGGGCCCGTTAACTTGACCGACGGCTGTTTATTAATCTGCAAAATCTTGCCATGTGTTAACAACGTGGTTATAATAAATGTCATCCTGTAATGACAAGTGCTTCTCTTTTTGCGCTTTCACTGGAGATCGTCATCTATATTTGTTGTACTTGCCACCAAAAGTGAGTACAAATAGACACAGACATACAAAAATTTTCACTAATCAAACATCAGGAGGCTCAAAATGAAGGTCGGAATAGATAGCTATTGTTACCATCGGTTTTTTGGTGATGTATACCCGGATCAAAAACCACCAGCCAAGAGAATGACAATGCAGGACTTTCTAAAACGTGCCAAAGAACTAAAGGTAGATGGGGTTTCACTGGAATCTTGTTTCTTTCCCCCCAATGTTGGCCAGCCATGGTTCAAAGAGCTGAAAGCTCAATTGGATGAGTATAAGTTCGACCGGGTCTATGCCTGGGGACATCCCGATGGTCTCGAACGGGGTCAGAACTGGACCGCCTATGAAGAGATGATCGCAGGAATTCCTAACGCAAAGGCGATCGGGGCGGATGTGATGCGCGTAGTGGGAAGCAGTTTGATGTTCCGGCATGAACCGCATGGTCCCCAGATCAAAGCCCTCGTCAAAATGTTCAAAAAAGCAGTAAAGGTTGCCAAGGATTACGACGTAAAACTCGCCGTGGAAAATCACATCGATTTCACTTCGGATGAGATCCTGCAGCTGTTGAATGAAGTTAACTCTGAGTACTTCGGCTTAAACTTTGATACAGGCAACTTCCTGCGCCTTCTGGACGACCCCATAAAAGGCATGGAAAAACTCGCTCCCTATGTTCTAGCGACCCATGTCAAAGACCTGATGCCAGACCGGAATGCCCGACCCACCGATTGGTATTTCTTTGCAGGTGTTCCCGTTGGCAAGGGCTTGATCGATAACCAGGCATTAGCCCAATTGCTTCACAAAGCCAACTTCAAAGGTTTCCTCGCTGTTGAGATCGATCATCCGCATACCGATTGGACCGAACGCGAGGATGAAGCAGTGGCCTTGAGCGTAAAAGCATTAAAGAAGATTGCCGGAGCACTGAATTAATTGCATTTGCACTCTGAACACCGCAGATAAGGTGTTCGAGAGTCAGCATAAGGAGAGGATCCATTGAAAAAAGTTAACGTCGCAATTATTGGAACCAAGTTCATGGGCAAGGCACATAGCAACGCCTGGACGTCGGCTCCAAAATTCTTCAGTGTTGGTTTGGCTCCAGTGTTGAAAGTCGCATGTGGTCAGGATGAAAAAGGAACACGTGACTTTGCGAAAAACTGGGGTTGGGAAGAATCGGTGAGTGATTGGAAAAAAGTGGTGGAGCGTCCGGACATCGATATCATTGATATTTGCACTCCAACGTACCTGCACAAAGAAATCGTACTTGCCGCTGCGAAGAATGGCAAGCAGATTTTTTGCGAAAAACCGGTCGCTCTCAACTATGCCGAAGCCAGGGAAATGTATGAAGCCGCTGAAAAGGCTGGTGTTCTGCATTACCTGAATCACAACTATCGCCGCACTCCAGCCATTACGTTCGCCAAACAATTGATCGATGAGGGAAAGATCGGTCAGATCTTCCACTGGCGCGGAACCTACCTGCAGGATTGGATTACGGATCCGAACTTCCCCCTGACCTGGCACCTGCAACAGAAGTTTGCGGGAGCCGGTCCCCATTATGATCTGAATTCTCATAGTGTGGATCTGGCGCGTTATCTGATCGGCGAAGTGCAATCTGTTTCTGCGATGCTAAAGACATTCGTAACAGAGCGACCACTGCCCGGAAAGGATGCCGGAACCTTCAAATCTGGTACCGGAGCTTCGGAAATGGGAAAGGTGACCGTTGACGATGCAGCATTCATGCTGGCTGAATTTGAAAACGGTGCCCTTGGCTCATTTGAGTCAAGTCGATTTGCGAGTGGGCGAAAGAATTACAACTACTTCGAAATATACGGAAGTAAAGGCAGCCTGACGTTTAATCTTGAGCGCATGAATGAGCTTCAATACTTAAACCTGGCTGACCCGGCGGATGAACAGGGATTTAGAACGATTTTGGTTACAAATTCAACCCATCCGTATATTGGAGGCTGGTGGCCGCCCGGCCACGTCATTGGTTATGAACACGAATTCACCCATGCGGTGGTGGATTTCTTGACCGCCATGGAAAAAGGCACCAAGATTACGCCCAATCTATATGATGGCATGAAGGATATGCAGGTTCTCGAAGCGGCAATACTCTCGTCCAGTACAGGCCGAAAAGTCACCGTTTCCGACGTCAAGTAAAGTTTGAACCTGGCGCTGTTCGTAGATTGATAGTTGAAACTGAAGGGACGGGAACTGTTGCATCCCGTTCCTTTTTTAAATCAATCATTGTAATCATTGATAACGACTGGAGAAAATCATGAAAGCGAAACTTGTCCCGGTTTACTTTAAAACCGCAGAGGATCCGGATTTTGCTGCTCAACTGCGAAAATTACATGAGCTGCTTGCAGACGAAGCCGAAATCTTGGAGCCCGTACTCTTGGGAACAAATCTGCCTGAAACCGATGGTGTCATCTTCCCACAAATGCTGGGAGAAGCCTATCGGGAAGTGGATAAGATCCAAAAACTAGCACAGCCGCTTATGATCGTTACCTCTGAATTCGGCACCGTCTCCATGTGGGACTGGGAAATAAACAGCTATCTGACCGCCAAGGGCATTAAAGTGATCGGTCCAACAAGCCTCGAACATACGAAAAAGGTTTGCCGTGCCTTCGCATTGAAGCGACAATTGAAGCGATCCAAGCTTTTGGTATTTCAGGATAATCCTGCCAGTGGCGGGGGAAATCAGGATGAAATTTTTAAACGATTCTATTGGTGGGAACCGGAATGCATTAGAGCGATTGAGGAAAAATATGGCGTTCGTGTTATCAAGAGAAGTTTCAAAAAATTGGCAGAAGACGCGAGAGCTATTTCAGACGAATCTGCTGAGAAGGTCTGGGAGCAAAGGAAATTGAATGTACCTGTTGGCAATATCACCAATCGGGCGATTTTAAGTGCTGTGAAAACGTATATGGCAGTCAAAAAAGAACTGGATCTGGATCCAGATATCATTGCCGTTGGCATAAATTGTTTGAATGAGTCAATGTTCTCTGAAACAACTCCCTGCCTGGCCTGGAATCTACTCTATGAAGATCAGCGTATGGTCTGGGGCTGCGAGGCTGACCTGGTTTCCATGCTGACCAAGGTTCTCATTAGCAAAACTCTCGAAGTGCCCTTCATGATGACCAACCTATATCCGTTCCAGATGGGGAATGCAGCATTAAAGCATGAGCATATTCCAAGTTTCCCCGAAGTGGAGGGTGCCCCGGAAAATTACATACTTGCGGCACATTGCGGTTATTTAGGTGTGGTTCCGCAGTCTTTTTCAACGGAATGGAAATTGAAGGAGAAAGTACTCGCAATTGTCGATGATAACGCGACAGCCATCGATGCCCGGCTACCGGAGGGGGATATCACCCTCGTTAAACTTATGCCGCCCTTTGATCGCTGGTCGATCGTGGAAGGTGAACTGACAAAATATGCGCAGTTCGCGAATTCACATTGCTTAAATGGGGCGGTGATCCATGTCCCGAACGGAAATAAACTAATCAATGACCTCGTTTCACATCATTACATTATCACTACGGGCCACAATTTGAACGAGCTGGAGATGGTCTCAAAAGTATTCGATCTGGATTGCATCGCGAATTAGGCAAAATAGCGGTTGGAAGGCGTTTATTTACTACGATTTAAGTGAAACATATAACCAAATAAGTTATATGTAAATATAATTTTTACAAAACATATTGACAGGTTTAATTAAATGCTTATAATGATGTAATCATGTAATTACTTGTTGGTTAGAAAGTGGTTTATTGGTGTAAAAGCGTGCTTTGAAGGGTGATGATATGTCACCAGTCATGGATCCACATTATTGGTTGCCTGGTATTCTTTTTCATAACATCGTTGCTGATTTTCGACTCAAGAAAAGAGAGCCATAACTGTAATGGGAACCATACGAGAAGTAATGCCTAGGAAGCTAAAAACAATTACCTCACTGGATATGCCAGTGTGGCTCTACCAGGCTACCTTCTTACCACACCGGGATTTTATTACTTCATCAGAGAAGGAACTGATCGATCTGGTTCGCAAGTATGGGGGATTTACAAAAGCGGATCTGGTTACTTATACAGATTTTTCCCGAACTAAGATCACAAGCTGTATCGACTCCCTCCTCAAAAAAGAGATCCTGGTTACAAATAAAGACACCGAATATTCGGGCGGTCGACGCTCAAAGATGTTTGGTTTAAATGGGAAACTTGGACTGGTTGCAGGCGTTGATATTGGTGCCACCAGTATTGATCTCTGCATAGCGGATTTTTCCGGCAAGCTTCTTGTACGCAGTGTTGAAGCAGCTTCGGTCAAGGATGGACCCATAAAGATATTGGGACGGGCGTGTTCCCTGCTTGAGAAGATGCTCAAGGAAAACAACTTGAGTCCCGAGAAAATAAAAGGTATTGGGATTGGCGTTCCTGGTCCGGTGGACTTTTCGGTGGGAACATTGGTATCGCCGCCAATCATGCCAGGGTGGGATTGTTATCCGATCATCCAGACCGTGCAACAGTGGTTCCCATCTGCCAATGTTGTTGTTGATAACGATGTCAATGTGATGGCTTTAGGTGAGATGAATCAGGGTGCCGGCAGAGGAGTCGACAACCTGATTTTTATTAAGATAGGGACTGGCATCGGTGCCGGGATCATTTGTGAGGGAAAGATCTATCGAGGATCCAGCGGCTGTGCGGGGGACATTGGACACATTGGAGTAAATAAATCCGGTCCATCGTGTCATTGCGGTAATAAGGGCTGCCTTGAAACGGTTGCCGCAGGACCAGCAATTGCCGAACGAGCGTTAATGGCAGCGCAGGCTGGCCAGAGTCCGATCTTACTGAAATATTATGAAACAAATGGATGGGTCCTGCGCGCTGAAGACGTTGGAAATGCTGCAAAAGAGGGAGATGCGATCGCAATAGAAGTAATTCGTGAGAGCGGGCAATTTGTCGGAGATGTACTTGCTGGTCTGGTGAATTTTTACAATCCCCAGATGATCGTGATCGGCGGCGGGGTCAGTAACCTTGGCAACCTGCTGCTTTCCTCCATTCGACAAACTGTCCTAAAGCGTTCTACATCATTGGCCACTCGCGATCTCCACATTGTTTTTTCAGAGATCGGATCTGACGCAGGCGTGATCGGAGCAGTAAATCTTGCCATGGATTATATGTTTAGTCTGTCGGCGGTTGGTACTGATCCAAACGAAGAAGGATGAGGAGTACTGAATGAAATTTGGAGTCAATACATTTGTTTGGGTTTCACCCTGTACAACGCAAGCCGTGAAAGATCTTGCACCAAAAGTGAAGTCAATGGGTTTTGATATCCTTGAGGTCTCTATTGAAAACCCCGATCTTATCGACGGGAAAGCGGTAAAGGAAATCCTGAAGGAAAATCAACTGGAAGGAATCGTGTGCGGGGCGTTTGGTCCGAATCGAAACATCTGCAGTTCTGATCCAAAAATCCGTGAGAACGCTCAGGCGTATATTCTTTGGTTGATCGATGCTGCCGCTCAACTTGATTCCAGGACGATTTGTGGCCCCATGTACTCTTCTGTTGGCAAGGATCATCTTGAAGATCCAAACGAACGCCAGGAGGAATGGCAACGGGCTGTATCCGGTATCAAAGAGATGGCGGTGTACGGAGCGAAGAAAGGCGTCAAGCTCGCCATGGAACCACTCAACCGGTTTGAAACGGACATGATCAACGTCGTTTCTCAAGGATTGAAGTTTATTGAAGAAACCGGCATGGAAAATGTTGGCCTTCATCTCGACACATTTCATATGCACCTGGAGGAAAAAGACAGCGCAGAAGCCATTCGAAAAGCAGACAAAAAAATCTACCATTTCCACGCCTGTGAAAATGACCGGGGCGTACCCGGAACAGGCCAGGTTCGGTGGAATGAAATTGCAACGGCGTTGAAGGATATCAACTATCAAGGTCCGGTCGTCATTGAATCTTTCACAAACCAGGTGAAGGAAATCGCCCGAGCCGTATGCATCTGGCGCGAGATCGCACCCAGCCAGGATGCGATTGCCGTGCAAGGATTGAAGTTCCTGAAACCCCTATTGGTATGACGGGCACCTTGAAGACATGAGGTAATTATGAATGAAGATCAAAACAAGTTGACACCAGAAAAAAACGCTGACTTGAAACCATTGCTGGAAGTCCGAAATATTACCAAGCAATTTCCAGGCGTTCTTGCTCTGGATGATGTTTCGCTCAAGTTCATGCCAGGTGAAGTACATGCAGTCGTCGGTGAGAATGGCGCTGGCAAGTCCACTTTGATGAAGATCATGGCTGGGGCATATATTGCCGATTCGGGAGAGATGTATTTGAGTGGCGAGAAAGTCTCCTTCTCACACCCGCAGGAAGCGCAGGCCAGGGGTATCACCATCATTTATCAGGAGTTTAATTTGCTTCCTGAACGCACTGTGGCTCACAACATCTTCCTGGGGCGGGAACCTTCGAGATTTGGGGTCATCGATCTCCGCAGGATGAACAGGGACGCGGAAGAAGTACTGAAAGAGATCGGTGTGGAAAAAATGATCTCTCCGACCTCCCTGGCAAGCAACCTGTCGGTGGCAGAACAACAGTTGGTTGAAATCGCAAAAGCAATTTCCTTCAAGGCAAAAGTCCTGATCATGGATGAGCCGACAGCAGCGCTTACCTATACCGAGGTGAAACTCCTCGCTGATCTGATCGGAAAATTGAGAGACAAGGGAATGGCCATCATCTTTATTTCCCACCGTCTCGTTGAAGTGTTTGACATTGCCGAAAAGATCACTGTTCTTAAAGACGGACAATTGGTAAATACAGTTAATGCAGCGGATGTATCTCCGGCAGACCTGGTGTTCATGATGGTTGGGCGGACGCTGGATCATTATTTCCCGCCGCTGGGAAATCCTGAGGACTTCGGGGATGTTGTATTGAAGGTAAGGAATGCATCGAACCACTTCCTAAAAGATATCAATTTCGAGTTGCGCAGAGGTGAAGTGTTGGGAATTGCAGGATTACAGGGATCCGGACGCACAGAAATGGCTCAGGCAATATTCGGTGTGGTTCCATTCAAAATCGGATCGGTGGAACTGCATGGCAAAACGATCATCATAAAAAGTCCTTCTCATGCGATCAAAAATCGATTGGGGTTTGTCACCGAGGACAGGAAGGCGGAGGGAATTGTCCCCATGCAACCCATCCGGGATAACATGCTCCTGACTGTGCGATCCACCCAACCTGTTTTTGGTGCAATTTATCAGGATGGGATCAAGAAATCACGTAACCTTGTTCCGACCTTGGGCAAACAGGTGGATGTACGAACAGATTCGTACGATCGCGAAGCCCAATTCCTCAGCGGTGGCAACCAACAGAAAGTTGTTCTGTCAAAATGGCTGGCATCAGATGCTGATGTTTTCATTTTTGATGAGCCAACACGCGGGATCGACGTCGAGGCGAAAGCCAGTATTCACGACATGATCCGGGCTTTGACAAAACACGGAATCGCTGTACTTATGATCTCGTCAGAATTACCGGAGATTATCGGGATGAGTGACCGAGTTTTGGTGATGTGGGATGGACACATAGTCGGTGAACTTCCTGCAAAATCGAGCGAACAGGAGATCATGTTGATGGCGACTGGTCGTAAAAAAGATGACGCAGCTCAGGCTCTTCCTGTGGCAGGAATGAAATAACATGATGAACACCACCGTTTCCGGAAACCAGTTCAAAAATTTTTGGCGTTCGGTCCGCATCCCGCCTGTCTATATTTTTCTGATCGCCATCTTCATTTTTGGTGGGATCCTCGATCGGGTCTTCTCTGATGGTCAGGTCTTTACCAATCGCGCGATCCAGTTGAATATCCTTGTCCGCTCTGTAGCCCTGGGAATCGTAGCAGTTGGACAGACACTTGTAATCATTGGCGCATCCATTGATCTGTCAGTAGCGTATGTGATCAGCATCACTGCGGTAATGTCTTCCTACATCATGCAGGGGGAGGCAGCCAACGTACCCAAGGCCATCGTTGTGGTATTCGCGATTGGTGCATTGATCGGTCTGGTGAACGGGCTGGTCATCACAAAGCTGCATGTCAATTCCTTCATTGCGACTCTCGGAACCAGCCTGGTCGTAAAAGGTATCATCAATGCCACCTTCTCCAACTATACCGGAAGTGTCCCCAAGAGTTTTCAGTATTTTGGATATGGAACCGTCGGTCCCATACCGGTCGCGATCATAGTTCTCCTGGTCATCGTGATCGCTGGTTGGTTATTGCTAACAAGGACAAAATTCGGCTCGCACCTTTACGGTGTGGGCGGCAACGTCGAAGTGGCGCGGCTTTCAGGGCTAAGAACAGACCGGGTGTTGATCGGGGCGCATATTCTTTGCAGTATGTCTGCTGTATTGACAGGTCTCTTTTTGGTCAGCAGGCTCCAATCTGGAGCTCCCTGGGTAGGGCCAGATGGTTTATACGATCTGGAATCCGTCGCCACAACCGTTGTGGGCGGAACAGCTCTAGCCGGTGGTAAAGGCGGGGTATGGGGTACTCTCGCCGGTGTTTTGATCTTCGGGGTTCTGGATACCGTTTTCAACCAGTTAGGCGTGAACCCATACCTAAAAACTGTCCTGCGCGGTGCGATAATCGTTTTAGCCGTGGCGAGTTATACATACCGCTCGAAAAAAGAAGCGGCTTAAGGAGTGGACCGAATGACAGCATCTACCGCAAACTCACCGGCCGGGTCTGCCAAATTCCTCCGCTTCGTATCGGAGGGAATCAAGAGGATCCCGCCTGTATATCCGGTGTTCTTCATCATATTTATCAGTCTCGGGTTTCTGAGTGAAAGCTATCAGACTACACCCGGGATCATGACATTCCTCCGACGGACTTCACCACTGGCGATTCTCGCCATCGGGGAAATGATGGTTTTGGCATCCGGAGGGTTTGACCTCTCGATCGGTTCCATTGTCACAATGGTCGTCCTCGGGAGTTCGCTCATACTTAATAACGATCCAGCCATGGCTCCTCAGGCAATCCTGGTCATGCTTGGATTAGGATTGGTCATCGGTCTGGTAAATGGACTGGTGGTGAGCTATTTAAAGATCCCCTCTTTCATCGCCACTCTTGGGATGATGCTCCTCGTAAAGGGCGGGGCACTCTATTGGGTTGGAGGTGCGCCAAGAGGATACTTAACAGACAATTGGCGTGCGTTTGGCAGAGGCTATTTTGAAAACGTTCCGTTGGTGGGCAGGTTCCCCTATGCGCTGTTGATCCTGCTCGTGATCGCAGTACTTTCCTACTTCATCTTTCATCGGGCAAATTTTGGAAAACAGGTGCTTGCGATCGGTGATAACGTGCGCGCAAGCCAGCTTTCAGGTGTCAAGGTCCGCTTGGTTCGTGTGATGACTTTTGTCATTTCATCACTCTTTGCAGTCATCGCTGGGATTATGATCGGTGGATTTGGCGGCGTGAACGTGACGATCGGTGAGGGACTGGAGATGCAGACGATCGCTGCCTGTGTCGTTGGTGGGGCCCTCATGCTGGGAGGCAAGGGTTCAGTGCCAAATGTGATCTTTGGCGCATTTACCATGGAAGCGGTGTTCAGCCTGCTTAACCTGTTGGGTTTGCCCAAACCGTACAAGGACGCCGTTCAAGGATTAATCATCATTGGTGCCGTGGCTTACGTTGCTTTCAGTACAAGGAAGAAAAGATAATCCATCTCAGACAAACTCGCTGGTTCTTTGATTCGATATATCCACCAGGCGAGAATTTGGATATAGGAGGTGATGCACACATAATAAGTGAACGGATAAGGTTTACGTATCAGCACATTAATCAACATCTAGCTACAATCTGATAGGAGAAGAACAGATGAAAAAAAGTATTATGCTCTTTGCCGTACTTGTCATGCTGCTCGCAGCTTGCCAACCCGCGGCCGTTGCCACGAAAGCCCCGGTGGTCGATGAACCTGCAATGACGGATGCCCCTGCGGCGACTCAAGCGCCTGTAGAAGAAGCCCCTGTCGCTGAGAATCCTGGTTTGCAGATGGATTCAGCCACGGTAGCAGCGCAATTCTTCAATGATGAGGATTATGCCACCTCCCTGGATCTAATGACCAAGGAAGCATTGAATCCGGATGCCCCGCTCTATCTGCAGTACCTTGTTGAGGATCCCACGGATATCACCAAGTATCCGCAATATGCTGCATTCGCTGAGAAGGAAGCCCCCTACGATATCTGTTTCTCAAATGCAGGTGTAAATAATCCCTGGCGTGTGGTCGGTTATGTTTCCATGCGTGAACAGGTTGAGCAGCTCCGCACAGAAGGTCTCGTCCAGAACTTCTATCACCTGGATGCCCAGGGCAATGACGCAAAACAGATCGCTGATATCCAGGACCTGATCAACACCCCAGACAAATGCGATATCCTGATTGTTGCTGCGAACACCAGCGATGCCCTTACCCCCATCGTGGAAAAGGCTTGTGAAGTGATGCCGGTGGTTCAGTTCGATCGCTATGCTCAAACCGACTGCCCCGTCGTCTCTGAACGTCCGATCGGCGGATATGCCTTTGGTATTTCCGGTGCCCAGTTCGTAGTCGACAACATGCCCGAAGGTGGAAATGTTCTCGCCTTCCGCATCCTCCCTGGTGTGGACGTGCTTGAACAACGCTGGGGTGCTGCCCGCAAGATCTTCGAACAGAATCCCAAGTTCAACGTCATCGGTGTGGAATTTGTTGCCTACGACAGCTTCAAAGCCAGCACGGTTGTGACCGATTACATTGCCAAGTACGGCACCATCGACGCGGTCTGGATGGACGCGGGTGGAACCGCTGTCGCCATTCTCGAAGCCTTCGAAGATGCCGGACTCCCCGCACCGAAGGTGATGGTTGGTGAAGATCAGCAGGATTACCTCGAATACTGGAAAACGAACAATCTGACAGCGATTGCTCCCACCTTCCCCACCTACCAGTGGCGCACCGCAGTACTTGCCTCTGTTATGTTCCTCGAAGGTGAGACCGTCCAGCACAATTGGGTTCTTCCTCAGCCGGAAATCACCGCTGAAAATCTGGATCAATACATCACCGCTGGCATGCCCCCGCTCCACTATGTTCTCTCTGGCGGCGAAGACATGACCAATTGGCCGGATGCTTGGAAGAATGTTGATGTAAACAAGTACGTCGACGTTCCATAGACATTCAGTAAATAACACGGCACGTATGAGCCCGCTCGAGTTTCGGGCGGGCTCATTTTCAAGCAAGGGTTAAATTCATCAAAGGAGCTCGATAACCATGATCGAAATTGGTTTTCATACGGACGCGTTCAATAGCAGCTATTGGAGTTTCGAGCAGAGTCTCCAATGGGCTCAGAAAAATGATGTACATTGGATCGAATGTGGCATGATCGATGGGGTAAGCTGGATCCACGGACTTGGGTATCAGCCTCATGTCGCCATGTGGGAAGACCCCATGATGTGGCGCGAAAAAGCCGCAAGCTATGGAGTTAAGTTCTCACAAATTGATGCAGCCTACCCAATGTCTTTGCCGAACGGAACCAGTCTGGGAGTCGAATATGTACTTAGGACGATTCGCTGGGCGTACCTTGCCGGATGCGACCACATCGATACAACAGATGATCGTTTTGCACCGAAAGGTGTTACGGACGATGTTGCACTGGAAACGATGAAGCGCGCATATCAGCAGATCATTGAAATCGCTGAACGCTATAAAATGATCATAGATATCGAGCCTCACGGGTATTACACAACCAAGCCCGAGTTCATGGAGAAAATGCTCGCGTTTGTCGACAGCCCATATCTTCGCATGAACATGGACACCGGAAACACCTTCATCGCCGGGCAGGACCCCGTCCAGTTTCTAAAAAAGTTCCAAAACAAGGTCAGTCATGTTCACGTAAAGGATGTCAGCGATACGCTGGCTGCTTCGTTGCGCGGTGAACTAACCGGCATTGCCGTGAGCCAGTGCGCGATCGGAGATGGCGTAAACACCGAGAACATCCGCAAGTGTTTCGATATTCTCGTCGATATTGGTTACAAGGGTGTTGTGAGCCTGGAATGCGAAGGGCAAGGTGGACCGCTGATCGAAAAGAGTCTGGCATTTGTGCGTGAGCTGGTAAAAGATGCCAATGATCGCACGGTCGAAAAAGAAAGTTTGTTGGCATCCTAGAACATTCGGAGAAAACATGGGAAAAATCTTTCTGGGTATAAATATGGAGTTTGTCAGAACTCACGACAAACCCTTTGAGTGGGGCGTAGCCAAGGCAGCCGAAATCGGCTATCAATACGTTGAACCGATGGTTCATTGGGGACGTGAACTATTGAGCGAAGCCAGGTATTTTCATAGTGTTTCGATGTACGATGATCCGCGTTGGGCACGTGACGTCTGCGAAAAGCATAATATCAAGATGTCCGGGCTCTCTTCTCATACTCCCTTATGCAAACCTGAGATCAGCGTGGAATATTTGAAACAGGCAATTCGCTGGGCCTCGGATGCCGGCGCACCTGTGGTCAATACGGATGAGGGTCCAAAACCGGAGTGGACAACCAAAGAGATGGATTACCAATTGATGACCTATACACTGAAGGAAGCATCAATGGTCGCGGAACGTTATGGCATCAAGATCGGCATTGAACCACACCAGCAGTACAGCAAGTCGCAGGAAGGACTGGATAGCATCTTTGACCTGGTGAAATCCCCGGCAATCGGCATCAACTATGATACTGGCAATAGTTATCTGGCCGGCACCACCGACACGTATGAATGGTTGAGCCATGTGAACGATCGCCTGGTTCATCTGCACGCAAAAGATATCAGTTTTTCCCAAAGCGCTGCCGAAAAGGGAAAAACCACCGGAACTCCCGTCGGTTGCGCATGCGGCGATGGAGTTGTCGATTGGAAAAAAGTGATCGACATTGTCAAAACATGCCGAACGGATATTGTTTTCAGTGTTGAATGCGGCACTGTTCCGGATGCTATTCGGAGTTTCGAGCACCTTAGCAAGTTGATTTGATGTCAATGATGGGAATGGCGGCGGACGTGCCATTCCCATGTTGCGTACCGATCTCACTAACGAGAGTATCAGCAGATGGGTGTCGAGGAATTTCTCTACCCTCTTGTTGTAGTGTAGTGGATTTATTGACATACTCGGAAAATAATTTTCGACCCAACAAAGGATTATTCAGAGCTCATTGTAGTCCTCACGGCTCCCCGATACGTATGGCCTCAGGGCTGCGAAAAATCGCCAAGCCGTGAGATTTACAGTGCCAAATTTCTGAAAGTGGTTCGGGTCCGTGAGGTCGAGAGTTCGAGTCTCTCCACCCCGACAGATCGCACGACAGATAGCAAGTAGACTCCCAAACCCAGGGAGTCTTTTTTATTATATTAATCCCGCTAAAAGAATGAGGACGAAGTCATTATATCGGCCATTGAATCTGGGTTTACGGTTCTGTAACCTTTCTATTGTGGGGGCGTCTTAGAAATAGTATATACAAGGCATTTAAAGTGGTTACCGAGCAAATGGGCCCCAGGCTCACAGCCTGCATTTTAGTAACCTTTTTGCCATGAAAGCGTCTTATAAACGATAGGGACATTTGATTGTTCCCTTATCCAAATTTACTGGTACGCAATTATCTAGGTGAGATGGAGGGCCGTATGCTGAGCTGGTATGTAATGCGTAGCAAGCCGCAAAAGGAGGAATGGTTATATAACCAGCTTCGTGCGCTCCAATTTGGAGCTTATTACCCATGTTTGAGTACGAGCCATGGAAAACCTAACTCTCATAAATCCAAACCATACTTTCCTGGATATTTATTTGTAAATGTGGATCTTGAGCTGGCTGGAATATCAATATTGCAGTGGATTCCTGGATCCCTGGGGTTGGTCGCTTTTGGTGGGGAGCCAGCCGATGTTCCAGATGGGCTGCTGCAGAGGATCCGCTATCGCGTTGCTGAGATGAACGGTGCGCAGGATAACATGCTGGAAAGTTTAAAATCCGGTGACAGAGTCATGATCCACTCCGGACCTTTTGCGGGTCGTGAAGCCATCTTCTGTGATCGACTGCGCGATCGAGAGCGTGTACAGCTACTTTTAGAAGTGCTTCAAGATCAGACCATCAGAGTTAATGTATCGTCACGCGAAATCAGAATTACAAGACAAAGTTAGTTGCCCTGTAATCTACAAAGTGACCATGAATTAATAACACGCAAGGAGTGGAATGCAACAGTTTTCCATGACGCGCCCTCCTAGATTTCCTTGACCTACATCGTGGCGCTGCTTCAGCAGTGTTTCCTAACGTCGCTCGGTCCAACTACATCGATCGTGATAATCTGCTGGAAAGGGTCATGGCAAAGTTGCTTGTGTCAAAGCAGCTTGATTGACTCTTTTCGGTTAATCATTTTCTGAAGTGTCAGACTGCAAAATCAAAATAGAAATTAATTCCAAAGCAGCAGACTTCTATTTTGTGTCAAATAATATATTGCCAACATTTTCTTAAGTGTTGGGTGGCGGAGCATTGATTTTTGTAGCAATGCCTGCTGTTTGGGAAAGAAGGATGAATCGTTGATGAATGAAGCCAGATTTTTTAACACTTCGGGCTGATCGTTTCACTGCCCATTAATTACTTTTTTCCTTCGTGGGCAGTTATGTTGCCGTGTAAACGCAGCCTTCATCTTTATCCGGACTTTGAGACAGTGAAACATGCTAGGTTGTTATTGATTGGAGGAAAAGATGCGTAGATTGCAATATTCAATTTTATATCTGCTGGTGTATCTGACGATTCTCTTCAACATTGAACGCATCGATGTCAAGGGAGAAACTGTGATCGATCTTGCGACAGCGATCTATGTGTTGACCGTAATAGCGATCATAATGATTTTATCCATCAAGTGGTTGAAAACATTACATCAGCCGACTTTGCTACTTCTTTGGACCACAGCATATCTTGCCACGAAGATGATGCTGATATCCCAGCGTCCGCTGGCGGGTGGCATTTATACCTATCTTTCATTCACGGAATTGGCGTTATTTCTGGGCGCCGTACTTCTAGCCCAAAATGTAGCATGGAATATGGAAGAGTTTGAACAAGCCGTTAAAAACTTCGCCTTCGCGAGAATCCCCAGGATCAAGCGAGTTCAAGAAATGCAGGGCAAAATCCAGGCTGAAATATACCGCAGCCGACGTTTCCAACGCCCTCTGTCGATCATTGTGTTGGAAACGGATTGGAATAGTCTTCAGACAAACATTGACAAGGTAGTCCAGGATGGACCGCGAATTCTTATGGAACAGTCCATCTCTGCAATGATGATCAGCGAGTTGTCGGCGCAGCTGCGACAGACAGATCTACTGGTTGAGCACGACAAGAATGGCAGATTGATCATTATCAGCCCAGACACTGACCAGACTGGAGCAGAAACGTTGATAAACCGACTTAAGCCATTAGCTCAAAGTGCAGCTTTCTCAATAAAATTCGGTGCTGCTACTTTTCCAGGTCATGCATTAACTTTTGAACAGTTGCTGGAACACGCAGAAATTAATTTGCGACAGCAAATAGACAGCCGAATTCACATGGACTTAGCCGAAAAGCTCGAACCGGCTGAGAAAGATCAGGCCCTTTATGCAGAATAACGAAAAAATTTGGTGGAGCACTAAAGATCTACAAAGCGCGTAGAGCCTACATTTGGCGATTATTTATCTTATTGTTTTTGAGAGTTAGAGTATTGGAGGTTAACCATGGCAAGAGTTCTTAATTTACCTGATCAATCTGTGAATTCCTGGTCTGTTCGTCCACAGTATTCGTGGATCGATAAAATAGATCCGGACAAGGCGTTATTTAAGGGACCTGCATATCTCACCGCCAAACGTATCATGGATATAACATTGATTTTGCTGGCGCTGCCTTTCCTGGCACCCATAGTTTTATTGATTGCTTTCCTTATCAAGCTTGAATCACCAAATGGGCCTCTGATCTTTCTGCAAAATCGTACCGGCAAGGATGGCAAACGCTTCAAAATGTACAAGTTTCGCTCCATGGTGCCCAATGCAGAAGAGTTGAAAAAGGAGCTGGCTCACCTTAACGAGCTGAAATGGCCAGATTTTAAAGTTACAGACGATCCTCGAGTGACTCGTGTGGGACACATTTTACGAATAACCAGCCTGGACGAACTTCCGCAGTTGCTAAACGTTCTCAAGGGAGACATGAGCCTCGTAGGGCCGCGTCCAACATCGTTTGCACCCGATACTTATGATTTATGGCAAACCGAGCGGCTGGAGGTTGTGCCAGGCATTACAGGTCTATGGCAGATCCTGGGGCGTGGAGAAACCGAGTTCTACGAGCGTTTACGGTTGGATATAGCATACATCAGGCGTCGTAGTGTCTGGCTGGATGTTCAGATCTTACTTCACACGATCCTGGTCGTAATTTCCCGAAAGGGCGCATACTAGGTAACAAATCGATTAAAATCAAAATAATCGATATGTGACACAATCAACGATTTTTTATTCAAATGGAGGTAGTAACAATGGACCAATCTATGTTTCTAAATGTTGTTCGGCGTTATTTATGGCTTTTTGTGGCAGCTACTGTGGTTGCCAGCCTTACAACGCTTTTTCTGCTTAACGGACAACCTCGCGTATACGAAGCGAAAACCAGGCTGCTAGTGGGCCCAACGGTGGATAATCCCAGTCCGGATTTGAATGCTTTGCGGATAGGAAGTCAATTAATGCAGACCTATGCAGATTTGGTGACTACCCGTCCGTTCCTGGAGGCTATTAACAATAAGCTGGAACAGAAAGTCAATCTGGAGGCACTCGGCGCCATGATCGAGACTAAACAAAACGCCGACACCCGCATATTAACGATCATTATACGCAATCGAGATCCAAAGGAAGCTGTTGTCATTGCAAATGCTGCCGCGCAGTCTCTCGTCGAAATGAGCCCTTCCAAAGATAATACAACTGAATTGCTTCGCACACAGATGAGAGACCAGTCTCACCAGTTGGAACAGATTATCACCAACGCTGAGACGTCCATACAGGATCTTGAAGCCAAGCTGGTTACATTGGGAGACGCTCCGCAGCAAAGCACGGAAGGAGCACCGAGTACTCTGGACCAGCAGACCCTTATCATTAAGCAGCTCACAGACGAGCGCGGTCGCTTATCTGATGCGCTCAGAACGCTGGCAACCATCTACCAGGTGTTGTTGGACACAAATACCAACCAGCTTCAGATCATTGAACCCGCCGGGGCAGTATTCCCTGTCAATCAAAATCTGTCACTGCGGGTAACCGCGGCCGCGCTCGCTGCATTGCTGCTTGTGATGAGTATTGTTTTTGCCTATGAATATTTTGACGATACGATCCGCGTCCCGGGGGATTTCACCAGGGCTGTCCGGGTTCCACTGCTGAGTACCATTGGGAAGCATGATCGCCTGGATAGTTCCGGACGCGGACGGGTTGTTACTTCCGCCCAGCCCACATCCCAGGCTGCCAATAGTTACCGTACGGTCGCTGCCAAACTGCTTTTCTCCATCGGCAAATCCATGCCTTACACCTACCTGTTAAGCAGTGTTGGATCACAGTCTGAAGATGATACAGCCATGGCCACAGCGAATCTGGGTGTGGCCTTTGCCCAGGCGGGGAACCGGGTAGTGCTGGTCGATGCCCAATTCCATAATCCCGTATTGACAAAGCTATTCGAAGCCAACGGTAAAGCGGGATTGTCCGATCTCCTGGAAAACAAATCCTCACAACTGAAACTCATGCCTGTAAAAGATATGTCTAACGTTCAACTCCTGCCTGCCGGTATGGCCCCTGAAAAATGGCCGGGTGCGATGTTAAATTCTGCGAACGTTGCCAGGCTGGTCGAAGAACTTCAACAGGTGGCAGACATTGTATTGGTTGCCGGTCCTCCCATTTCAGGGTTTGCCGAAAGCCTGGCGCTGGCTTCTCATGTAAATGGCGTCATCCTGACAGCACGGTATGGAGAAACACACAGCAAGATGATCAACGATGTGGTCGAGAGCCTAAGCGGCTTAAACGTCCAATTGGCTGGTGTTATTTTTGAACAAAATCCATCCCCTTCACCTAAATCTAAAGCACCCAAGGCAAGCGGGCCGATTGAAAAAAGCAACATACCTGAGCAAATATCGAAGTGATAGGCAGCAGCGCGGCGCTACAGGCCGCGCTGACCCGCTTTGTGATGCAATTGATCCCCTTCACGTATGAATCTTAAAACTCCTTCGGCCATTGCGGCTCCTGCCGCGCCTATTAATCAAGCCACGAAAAAGCATCTGCGAGGTTCTGCGCTGCTATTGGTGGGTCGTGTCATCGCAATGGCCACGAACTTTGCGATCCAGATTTTGATCGTGCGTTATTTATCGAAAAGTGAGTACGGTGCCTTTGCCTATGTTATGTCACTAGTTTCGCTGGGGTCGAGTCTTGCGGTTTTCGGAATGGATAAAACCGTCACCCGATTCTTGCCCATTTATCAGGAAAGAGGCGAACATCCCAAATTGTTTGGCACCATGATCCTGATGGTGACGACAATTCTCTCGCTTAGCTTCTTTTTGGTTTTGTTGATCTTTGGTTTCCAGGGCTGGCTTTCAGAATCGTTGATCAACGATCAACAGGCAGTCAGGCTTTTACTTCTGCTTGTTTTTTTGGTCCCAATACAAGCATTGGATAGCCTCATGGTTGGGATGTTGGCCATTTTCTCCAGGCCAAGCACGATATTTTTTCGAAGACACATTCTGGGCCCCGGCTTGAAACTTTTGGTGGTCCTGCTGCTGATGTTGCTGGGGCTGAATGTGTATTTCCTGTCAACAGGTTATGTGGTTGCAGGTGCTTTGGGAGTCACGATCTATTCTGGAATTCTGATCCGTGATCTCCGCCAAAACCAGGAGTTATGGAAACATTTTGATTTTCAGAAGATAAAGTTTCCCATTAAGGAGATTTTTGGCTTTAGCACCCCTTTACTTACCACCAATCTTGTTTATGTGATCAGAAGCCAGCTGGTTGTTGTACTTCTACAATACTTTCGCAGCACGCTCGATGTAGCTACTTTTCGTGCCGTACAGCCCGTTGCCGATTTGAATACCGTGGTGATTCAGAGCTTTAGCCTTCTCTTTATGCCAGCCATGGCACGCATGTTTGCTAAAAAAGATCGGCAAGGCATTAATGATCTGTATTGGCAGAGCGCAATCTGGATTACAGTTATCTCCTTCCCGATTTTTCTTGTTACATTCTCGCTTGCCGAGCCCCTGACACTCCTGCTTTTTGGAGAGCGTTACGCTCAATCTGGATTGATTATGGCGTTGCTTGCATTCGGCTATTACTTCAACGCTGCATTGGGCTTTAACGCAGATACGCTGCGTGTGTATGGCAAACTTCGTTACACGGTGGCCATCGATTTTCTGGCAATGTTGATCAGCGTGGGACTTAGCCTGATACTGATTCCTCGATACGGAGCAGTAGGGGCAGCCTTGGGAACATGTGGAACTCTGGTTCTGTACAATATCCTAAACCATATAGGGTTAAAGTTTGCCACCGAGATTAATCTGTTCAAGTGGCGCTACTTCAAAGTGTATGCAAGCATCGCGCTGGGAACTCTGAGTCTGATGATTTTACAGAGATTGGTATCTCTTCCCATCTATATTGACCTGGTACTTGCAGGACTCATCTCACTGATTGTGTTATTGATTAACCGTAATGTTCTCAACATCGAAGAAACATTTCCTGAATTGTTGCGTTTCCAAATCGTCCGGTTTCTCTTCCAAACTCATCGCAGAAAAGCCCAATTACCCCTATGAACATGCATCAGACCACGGTTTTTACCGATCATATCCGCGAGCACGCGCCTGCATATTTTCCGTGTTTCGTATCACAGCAGATTCATGTTCAATTGCTGGATAAACAGAAACGTCCTTCGGCCGTGCTCTACCGTTTTCGTGTAAAGGACGATGCACAAAGTCGTTCCGTCTTTGTGAAGGTACCTCTTCGTAACTCAACTTGCGGCCAACCTAATGGGAGTGTTCACGAAAAACCTTTGCTCTTCCAAAGAACTGAATCCGGCGATATGCACTGGCTTCAATATACGGCCCTTACGAACATCCACAAGTATTTTGCCAGTCTAGATAAAAAACAACTTGGAGCGATTCGTGTGCTTGATTATTTACCCCAATACAATGCCATCTTTACTGAGGAATCGAGTGACCCGAAACTTCAGAAACTTTTTTTGAGAGAGAGCCGTTTGCGTTCCCCGTTTACTTATGGTGAACTCACTGCGGCATTCCAGAATGCAGGGACATGGCTGCAGATGTATCACAGGATGCCGAAAAAAGAGGACGTTGAAGTCCGTCACCAGCACCGCGAAGATTACATTGAAGCGGTCACCAAGCTTACAGATTTCCTGGCAAAGTCATGGGGGCACGAATCGTTTTTCAAGCAAACTGCTTCGATAATCGTCAACAAAGGACGGGAAATACTTCCCGAATCGCTGCTTCTTGGCCTGGGTCATGGGGATTATGCCATGCGGAACATTCTCATTGGCCCAAACGCTCGTGTGACTGTTCTTGACACATTTGCCAAGTGGCGGACCCCGATTTACGAGGATATTGGATACTTTCTGAACGGACTCAAGATGACGTATCCCCAGGTCATCTCTCAGGGACTTTTATTCAGGTCGAGCCAGCTGGATGCATATGAACAAGCGTTTCTTAAAGGGTATTTCGGGTCAAGGAGCATCCCTTATCCCATCATCCAACTTTACGAGATCTTGGCATTGCTGGACAAGTGGGCAAGCCTTCTCATGCATTATCACCGACGAAGTGCCAAGCTAAAGACTTTCGGTTGGGCAAAGGCCACGGTGGCGAGCCGCTACTTCAAAAGAAGTGCACAATCCCTTCTCAGGCAAATTAACGGAGTTGAAAAAGGCAGCAGATCTACGGCTGTGGAGCGAAGCTATTAGCTGCGCTGTCAGTTGAGGAAGCACATATGATGCGAGAATTACTACAACAAGACCAGAATACATCGCTGGCGCAAGTAGGTAATCAGCAACAGTTAAAGGTTGCTTATATTATGTCGCGGTTTCCCAAGTTGACGGAAACTTTTATCCTTTACGAAATGATAGCGGTGGAAAAAGAAGGTGTTCAAATCGAGGTGTATCCACTCTTGAAGGAGAAAACCAAAGCCATGCACCCGGAGGCGGTGTCGTTTGTTGAGTCAGCCCACTTCCAGCCATTTATCTCCTCGTCCATCATACGTGCAAATTTGCATTTCCTCCGACGGAAACCAGGTGCGTACCTTGGCACACTTTGGACATTGTTGCGAACCAATTGGGGCAGCTTTCGATTTCTTACCGGTGCCCTTGGGATATTTCCTAAATCAGTTTATTTTGCCTACCAGATGGAAGTGGAGAACATAAACCATGTTCATGCTCACTTCGCCAGTCATCCTGCTGCGGCGGGGTTCATTATCCATCGTTTGGTTGGAATATCCTATAGCTTCACCGCACACGGTTCAGATCTCCATCGTGACAGACACATGCTGCATGAAAAAGTTGCTGAGGCAGCATTTGTTGTGGCCATATCGAATTACAACAAAGAGCTGATCGTCTCGGAGTGTCAGGGAAATTACCGTGATAAGGTGACAGTTATCCATTGTGGGGTGGACACGGAGGTTTTCCGATATCGTTCCAATGAAACGCCCCATGAAAAAGGGGACCGTCCTTTTATGATCCTCTGTGTAGGTACTCTGCATGAGGTGAAAGGACAGGAGTATCTTATCAAGGCTTGCCGCGAGTTGCAGGAACGAGGCATCGACTTCCGGTGCCACTTTGTGGGTGATGGCCCGGACAGGGAATCTCTTGCCAGGCTTGCTGACGATGCTGGTATCTCGGAGAAAGTGCATTTTCATGGGCAACAAAAACAGGCCGCAGTTGCTCAACTGTTACAAGATGCAGATGTTCTTGTGGCACCAAGTGTCCCGACAAGTGACGGCCGTCGTGAGGGTATCCCAGTTGTTCTCATTGAAGCCATGAGCAGTGGTGTTCCTGTGATCGCCAGTAATATTTCTGGTATTCCTGAACTGGTAATGGATAAATACACAGGTCTACTGGTCCCCCCCAGGGATGTTGCTGCCCTGGCAGAGGCCTTGGAACATTATTATCGCGATCCAGCTTTGCGGGAGCGCCTGGGGTATTCAGCTAGGAAGAAGGTTGTAGATGAGTTTGATCTTTATAAAAATGCGGCGAGACTCGTACATCATATTAGTCTGGAGGATTGAACCATGATCCTGGTTTTATTTTGGGGCTCGATATTTCTGATAGTGTATACATACGTGATCTTTCCTGTTCTGATCCTTCTTCGAGGACTGATTTGGCCGCGACCCTATAAAAGTGAGGAGATCATCCCTCTACCTTTGATTAGTGTGATTATTGCTGCCTATAATGAAGAAAAAGCAATTGGGGAAAAGCTGGAAAATATTTTGTCACTGGATTATCCGCGAGATCGATTGGAGGTATTGATTGCTTCAGATGGGTCGACGGATGGCACGGACGCAATCATACAAGGTTACGAAGGACGTGGAATAAAGCTGTTGTCTCTGCCCCGGCAGGGCAAAGCTGCAGCCCTTAACACCGCGGTCGCTGCTTCCAAAGGCGAGATTCTGGTGTTTTCTGACGCGAACAGCATATACAAAGCCGATGCTCTGCGTGCTCTCGTCAGGCCTTTTGCTGACCCAGGGATAGGTGGCGTCGCTGGCAACCAATGTTACGTGAAAAAAAATGGCGCAAGTTTTGTTGGTGCAGGCGAGCGTAGTTACTGGGATTTTGATAGAATCATGAAACAGTTTGAAAGCAGGGCAGGCAACACCATTTCTGCAACAGGAGCAATTTACGCAATCCGCCGTTCGTTGTTTCAGGATGTTTTGGAAGGTGTGACCGATGATTTTTTTACTTCCACCAGCGTCATTGCACAGGGCTACCGACTGGTTTTTGCAGCAGATGCAGTCGCCTACGAACATCCTGCGGTGAAAAGCAGTATGGAATTCGGGCGGAAAGTGCGAGTCATTACCCGTGGCTTAAGAGCAGTCTTTGTTGCCCGGCGCCAGTTGCTCAATCCCTTCCGCTACGGATTTTATGCGATCCAGCTTTTTTCTCACAAAGTCTTGAGACGCATTATTGTTTACCCTCTTTTGCTTTTGTTACTTGTGACTCCGCTACTATGGGAAAACGCTCTATTTTATAAATTGCTGTTGGTTGGACAGGTGGCATTTTATAGTCTCGGTCTGGTGGGGCTGCTATTGGAAGGAAATCACTTCGGGCGGCTGAAAATATTCACCATTCCCTTCTACTTTTGCATGGTCAACGCGGCAGTGTTGGTAGCCACGATAAAAATAATGCGGGGCCAGCAGATCAAACGCTGGGAGCCCCAGCGCGAAGCAGAAACCCTGAAGTCATGAGTTGCACACTCTGAAGCACAATCAGAGTGCCCATATAGAGACATGATCTCAGGCAGTACAAAAAACCATTCCATATCGAAATATCTAAAATTAGCCAAGATAATGATTATTATAAATTCCAATATCAATAGTACCAGGCACACAGGATATTCCCTGTTTGTAAAGTTTTTTATCTGTTTCACCTTTATTGTCGGGCTTTCAAGTTGCACAACACCGACTGTGGAAAGTGCCCCTACTGCCAGCCCGACACAAACCCGTGTGGAAGCAGAACCCACTCAAACGCCTGAACAATTGTCGCATACGACAGGAACTTCGAGAGGCTATCTGACCACCCCACAGGAATTGACGGCCATCGCAAAAAAGGCTGAACAGGGTATAGAGCCGTACCAGAGTGCCGTAAATGATGCAATCCAATGGGCAGATAAGGAATGGAAATATGAATTCAAAGCCCATGAAAACTGTTCCAGCGCGGATAGGCCTGCCTGGAACGACAATGGTGGAGGAACTCCAATATTGTATGCCAAGGCACTGGCGTATCATCTCACCGGAGATGTCCGATACGCGGAAGAGGTAAAAGGCATCCTCGAACGTATTATGACGGAGGTTGAGAGGATTGACGATGATAACCAGCAATGCCGGCTGGTTTTTGGATGGGGTACACCGGAGCTGGTCGCTTCAGCAGACTTGATCGAAGATCATTGGTGGAACCAAACCTGTACGGGTCCGACCGGTACCCAATATGCAGACACACAAATAGGAACCGGAAATTGTAAGCAGCTTTTCCAGAATTGGCTTGCCAAAAATCCATATTATGTTGTATCGTATTCTGCCGAAAACGGTAAAAGCAATTGGGGAGCGGCTGCCACTAATACAATCGCCTATATCGCTGATTACCTGTGGGATCGCCCAGAGATCATACTGGTTCACCGAACCCCCCCGCAAAGAAACGATGGCAAAGATCTAATGATGACGCCTGCGGAAGCCTATGCTTATGCAAATCAGCTGGCACTTGACCGAATGAACGGATATGGCGTCGAGTCTGGCAGCAGTACTTCGTGTGATTACCTCAGTGGGAGCCAGCAAAGCAGCCAATGGCCGCCGGTCAAATCACAGATCAGTGAACTGGGCATAATACCGGAAGATGCCCGACGTGAGCAGGACTGTAATATCCCCGTTTACAATGGCGAATACCAAAATTATCCTCAGATCCATTTGGGAAACAACATCCAGCAGTGTGAACTGATGCTGCGCCGTGGCGACGCCTCTTGTTACGACAATATAGACAACTCGGATATCCCTGATTACACATTCATTGGACCTGATGGGATATCCAGGACGACTCACCTGTATCCCGGTAGAGGCTCCATCGAACGGGCAATTAAAGCCATCATTGTGGATTCAAATACAGAATGGCGCCACGACTCAGCGCTGGAAGTCGCCCTTCGATATTATTACAGTCATCGCACACTGCCAGGATTCGAACAATGGGCTGCGGAATTAAACAGTCGGCCTCATGACTGCAGCCAGGACATTTGTTTTGGTACCCTGACCCACGGATTTTCGATCGAGGACGAATCCCCGGCATTGCCTCCAACCGTCCCACCCCCCTAACCTTTCGGATACAGAATTCCTCTCAGGCAAAGATGTATTCTCTTTTAGACTTTTCCAATACAAGTACGAGGTAAAACGATGTCACAAACTGAAATTGTTCTCCCGGGCCCCTTTAAAAATCGATTCTCTGCCATCACAGTTCTGACCATCATATCCATGGCGTTAGCTATTGCAGTAGGGTTGGCCAGCACTTCAAACCCGTTTCTGGTTTTGGCGGCGGTCGCCTTTTTTGCCACCGCAGTCCTCTTCAGCCTTCTCAAGTTGCCCAACTTCATCGTCATTCTGGTTACATTCATTATTTATACGAACACTTCCGTGGTGATGATCAAATTTCATGGCGTAACACCGATGTTGGGATATGCCTTACCCTTGCTGTTGGTATTTCCATTTCTATGGGAATTGATCGTGAACAGACGACCGGTAAAAGTCAACATCGTTTTCTTATTGATGCTGATGTATTTTTCAGTACTGCTCCTGGGGGGCACCTTTTCGAGAAATATCACTTTGGCTATGCCAGGCTTGATTAATTACGCCACGGAGGGCCTGGGGTTGTATTTTCTGCTGATCAACACTATTCGAACCCCCAAGATGTTGAAAAATGTCGTTTGGTCGTTGTTGATTGCTGGAGCACTCATTGGTGGGCTATCCTTATATCAACAGGTTACGGGAACATTTGATAATAACTATTGGGGGTTTGCCCAGGTAACGGGTCGAGGATTTACCGCGGAAGAGACGCTCCAGGGTGCTGTCATCCAACCCCGGGTATCCGGGCCAATCGGTGAAAAGAATCGATTTGCACAGGTCATGTTGATGTTGGTTCCAATCGGTTTATTCCTGGCCTGGGGTGAGCAATCCAAGAGATTGCGTTCGCTGGCCTTTCTGCTGACAGGATTGGCATTTGTTGGCGGTTCTCTGGCTTTTTCCCGAGGAGCGCAAGTGGGGCTGTTGCTTTTGATCGTTATAATGACCTTCATGCGCTATATTAAGATTCGCGAGCTTTTAATCATAGTGTTGGGCATCGTCTTGCTTTTAGTTGCCTTTCCACAAAATGCGCTTCGGTTTGGATCTTTGGGAGCTGTTTTTGCAACCGAAGATGAGGGAGGTTTGAGAAGTGCCGATGGGGCCATTCAGGGTCGTGCTACCGAAATGCTTGCGGCTATGCTTGTCTTCATGGATAACCCCTTTGTTGGTGTAGGCCCTGGCATGTTTAGTTACGAAATGGCAGAGTATTCAAGGAGGATTGGTCTCAGGAATATTATATCGACTCGAGAGGCCCACAGCCTGTACCCGGGCGTTGCCGCGGAATCCGGCCTGTTAGGTTTCATCACGCTCATGGGCATATTTTTTTACACACTTAATGGTCTCGCCCAAGCCAGAAAATACTGGCTGGCAAGGAATAACACCCAACTGGCAAACTTATCCACAGGATTCTTCCTGGCGATCATCAGCTACATGACCACAGGCATATTCCTGCATTTTGCATATATCCGTTACTTCTGGTTGATCATTGCGTTGTCAGTCGTGGTGAGCGGGTTTAGAGAATCAGATCTGGCAGACGAGCTGGAAGCAGTTGATGAACAATCAGGTAGTTCAAGAGGTTAACGATTTGAACCTTCCGCCAGTCATCTCGAAGATATGTTATGCAATTATGCTTTTGCCATTGCAGGCAAAGCAAACAACTCTTGCTCGATCTGAATCTACCCTGTACCAGTACAAATCCAGATACAAGCGGACTATTTCAGTGGTCCGTTTGGTCGATCGTGTGATTCCAAGAGCGTCAGACAGATTATCCCGTTTGATGTATAAGAATAATCATTTCCCCTGGTCAGCGGTTGACATCGACCTGGCAGCTTTTGGGTCAGGTTCCGCAGTTTTTAAGGTGAATGGGCAGGGTGATGATAAAGCTCTTCGTATTTACCGCAGGTCTCTGGGTAAATCACTACCCGGGGTATTGGAAATAGCCAGATATTATAAAAGGAACTATGAGACAGTACATTCCTGGTACGGCGGTTCCGCGGGTTTTGTGCTTCCGATGGATTTTCTGGTTCTGTATGGACTGCCGTTTTCCAACCCCGTTGCGGCCTCCTTGCAGCCTTATATCCACGGACTTCAACAGGATCCGTTCGAGGATTTTTCCGAGGATGAGCTGATACGGCTGCTGCAAAGGAATGAACGAGTATCTGAACAATTCATCTACTTTGCCCGGCAGACCATTAGCCAATGGGAGGGACAGAAAAGATGCTTCGATTTACTAGGCAACCAAAACTTAATGCTGGTGAATCAAGGAGGAAATTACAGGTTGTGTATCGCAGATGTTGGGATTTTCGATCTCGATGTCATAGCGAAAAAACATCCTCAAAAAATGGAGAAAATTAAGCAACGCATGGATCGGTTGGTTTGTCTTTCCGAATTGGCAAAGCAAATCTAGCCAGGCAAAACACGGAAGAAAACGTATTCTGTGCTACTGGCATAAAAAAATAATTCTCTTATACAAAATCGAAAATGATGCAAGGATGCTATCAACATGGCACTAGAAAAGATCTATCAGGTAGAACGGGCCAAGTGGGATGCATTGGCGGCAGAAGGTCTGAATTCGTTGAAGGTACTACGACAGGATGAAGACTTCTACACCTATGCAAAGCGAGCGAGTACGATGGTCGGAGTCAACGATTTCTTCGGCGATCTCCGTGGTAAACATGTACTGGAATATGGCTGCGGGTTGGGTGAGGTTGCCATGCTTCTAGCGAAAAGTGGCGCACTGGTAACAACTTTTGATTTATCACCAAAGAGCATCCAGACAAGTCGTCAGAGAGCGAAATTGAATAATGCAGATTGCAATATCCGCTTTGCCGTTGCTGCTGGCGAGAATATCCCCTATGCAAACAACAGCTTTGACTTTGTTTTCGGGAGGGCGATCCTGCACCATCTAGACGCAGACCTGGGCTGGTCAGAAATTAGCCGAGTCCTCAAACCAGGAGGGAAGGCCGTGTTTGTCGAGCCAATGGGCATGAATCCTGTTCTAAACTTTGTTCGTGATCATGTCCACTATCCTCACAAACATCCGCGCGGGGCAGATGTTCCTTTATCCTATAATGATATTCATAAGTGGGGCAAGGGGTTTCACGAATTCTGGTATCGAGAGATTCAACTCTTCAGCATGCTCGAGCGTGGGTTCGGCTTTGGTAAGAAATTTATCCTTTTTCGGCAAATTGACGGTTTTCTATTAAAGCATGTGCCGTTTCTGAGGCGTTTCTGTCGTTACGTCGTCATGTACTGTATCAAATAATCTTCTGTGAAATGATATTATCTTTTAGTAGTATTAAAGAATAAGTGGAGTATAGAATTGCGCACTGAAACAACGGATTTTGATCTTCACGGAATAGTGGGTATACGCCTGCTCAACGCCACGCAAGGCGATATCGCGGCCGTGACAAGGCAGCTTGGGCCTATCCAGGCTCCTCTTTCCAGGACTCCCGATATCGTGATAAATTTTGTGGACCAAATCGCTTTCTCATCTCCCGTTCGCTACCTCGGCGTGGATGATGTGGGGTTTACAGACGATGCGTTCTTGGTGTTTCGCGGGAAACAAAAGGCGCGCGTGAAGGCGCAAATCCCTTTCGACCAGATTGGAAGCCATCAATGCCAGATCATTTGTGAAAGTGGTCTGCCAGCCGTACCGCTGTTGATGCCCATTCTTAATCTGACAGTACTGAGCCGGGGTGCCCTCCCGTTGCATGCATCGGCATTTAATTACAAGGGAAAAGGAATATTGATCACTGGATGGGCAAAAGGGGGCAAAACTGAGATGTTACTGGCTTTTGCAGCCCACGGCGCTGAATATGTTGGAGATGAGTGGGTCTATATCAGTGAGGATGGGCAGTGCATGTTTGGGATCCCGGAGCCGATCCGGGTCTGGTACTGGCATTTGCAGGATATGCCTCGTTATCAAGCGATGGTCGATCGCAGTGACCTTGTTCGACTGCAAGCCCTTAACCTGTTCGTAAATTTTCTGGAGTGGATGGAGTCCCTTGGATCAGGGCGCGGCTCTGCACCATTTCGGTTCATTAGGCGAATTATAGCGATCGTAAAACAACAGTTATATGTACAGCTGCCACCCCGGAAATTGTTTGGACAGACGGCGAAAGGACTGACCGGAAGTCCGGAGAAAGTATTTTTTGTCGGCAGTCATGCTGATCCGAATGTGACAGTGCAACCCATGGACCCGCAAGAGATTGCAGGGCGAATGGTTTTTTCATTGCAGGAAGAACGCAAGGATTTTATGTCTTATTACTTGAAATACCGATTTGCTTTTCCCAAACAGTCAAATTCACTTATCAGTCAGGCGGAGGAGGTACAGCGCAGCATACTTCTGAAAGTATTGGCAGGCAAGGATACCTATGCTGCGTACCACCCATACCCGGTCTCGATCCCCGCCTTGTTTGACGTGGTCCATCCATATTGTGCCTAGGGGCTTACAAATGTCAAAAATGTATACTGTAGCGTTAATTGGTCCAGATGGAGCTGGAAAGTCCACCATTGGCCACAAACTTGAGACGATTTCACCGTTACCCATGAAGTACATATACATGGGCGTGAACCTTGATTCCAGCAATATGGTGCTGCCTACCACTCGTTTGCTCCTTGAATACAAGCGCTATCATGGCCAGCGTCCAGATATAGCCACCAGGCCACGCGAATACTACCAATCGCGCGTCCGTCCCAAGAGTATGTCCAAACGCTTTGTGGCAGGCCTGCGAGCCACTTTGCGATTTGTGAATCTCACCGCTGAAGAATGGTTCCGTCAAATCATTGTTTGGTATTACACCCTGCGGGGATATTCCGTAATCCTCGACCGACATTTTTACTTCGATTATTACGCTCACGACGTGGTAAACGATGATCCCAAGCGCTCCCTACACAGCCGGATGCATGGATTCATGCTGAAAAACCTGTACCCGAAACCGGATTATGTAATCTTCCTGGATGCACCGACTGAGGTACTCTTTGCCCGTAAACCCGAAGGCACCATAGAGGCACGTGAGATCAGGCGACAGGAATATCTTAGGCTCAGGGACGCGGTAAAGTGTTGGGATGTTGTAGATGTTTCACAACCGATGGATGAAGTCGTAAATGAGGTTGCGGAACTGATCGTAAAGTTTCACTGTACTAAAAACGGTGGGAAGTAGGTGGAACCGGTGCTTAGAATGATAAAACAGCTGGTGCCAATCGTTGCAAATAGTACAGCCTTTGAGAGATTTGTTGCGCTGTTGGAACACTCCGCTGGAGAGCGCGCAAACCTGCTGAGAGTGCTGACTTATCATCGCGTGGATGAGCCGCATGCACATCCATGGCTTGATCCAGGGCTGATCAGTGCATCTCCACAAGCTTTTGAAATGCAAATGAAGTATCTGGCAGCCAGGCATCAGCCTGTATCGGCGTCTGATGTGCAAAAGGCGTTTGAAGGTCAATATGCCCTGCCGCCGCGTGCAGTACTGGTAACCTTCGATGATGCATATTGTGATTTTGAAAAACACGCCTGGTCCATCTTAAAGCAATACCAGATCCCTGCCATCCTCTTTGTTGCTACCGCGTTCCCTGACCACCCGGAGCGAACGTTTTGGTGGGACAGGTTATTCAATGCGATTCATACCACTGTGGCTGATGAGTTGAATACATCGATGGGGCGTCTCCCTATCTCCACGGCGCTGCAGCGTAATCAGGCATACAAGTCTATTAAGAATTATCTGAAGACGCTGCCTCACGACAAAGCCATGGCAGACGTGGATCGAATATGCAGTGAACTTGGCGTTCCCACGCATGATAATAGTGTGCTGGGTTGGGATTCGTTGCGCAGATTGGTAAGCAACGGTCTTACGCTGGGTGCGCACACTCGAAACCATCCAATCATGAATTGCATCACGCCTGACGAACTGCAGAAAGAAGTAAGTGATTCGCTGCACGATTTGCGTCGCGAGATCGGTTTGGTTCCACAGACTTTTGCGTACCCGAGCGGGATCCATAATAATGAAGCCGTCAAAACCGTGGAACGTGCTGGCTTCAAACTGGCCTTTACCACGGAGCGAGGCATCAACGAAGTGGGTCATGCCGATCGGTTGCGATTGCAACGGATTAATGTTAGTCCACGTACCACATTACCAATCTTGCGGGCACAATTGCTGTCGTGGTCTGCACCTCTCCATTCCCTGGGTAACAAACTTTTTAGCTAACCAGGTGGAATTTACCTAAATGCATCGCGTCTCGAAAAAATGAAAATATCTTCTCTCGTTTTTAACGGCTTGCAAGCCACTGGACCCAATACGGGTATTCTCCATGCCTTATTCAATTACTTGATAACCGGTCCGCCGCGTTCTCAATAGGTCTGGAGCATTCAATTTGTCCGATGCTTTTCTCAGTCTTCTTACCAGTGCTTGCCCTCCGAATTAGTGCTTCTGGATCGTTTCAATGCTTTCTCTTGGTTATGGTTCCTTCTCGTGGTCTGTTGTACCGCATGTAGTTCATTGTGGTGTCACATACGCAGGAGGAAGGTCAGTTAGTTGAAAAATCAAATTTTGAAGAGGATAAAATATGAAAATTCTTATTGCTAGCAAAATCTATGCAGACTCAATCGAGAAACTCAAAGAGGATCACGAGGTGGTTTGCGCTTTCGGTGCAGACAAAGAAACCTTGAAATCACTGATCTGGGATTGTGATGTTCTGGTCTTCCGAAGCGGCGTGGAAATCTCTGCGGATGTAATGGCGGCAGCTCCGTCTTTGAAACTGCTTCTCCGGGCAGGCTCTGGAGTTGATAACCTTGATCTGGATTATATAAGTCAGCGGGGCCTGCGGCTGATCCGGATCCCCGGACCGGGTGCAAAGGCTGTGGCTGAGCTATCCTTTGCGATGATGCTGGCGCTGGCACGCAACCTGCTGGAAGCCGACCGGCTGACCCGTGGTGGGCGCTGGGCAAAAAATGAACTCACCGGTTATCTGCTTACCGGCAAAGTGCTTGGCGTTCTCGGGGCCGGAAACATTGGTTCGCGCGTAGGAAGCATGGGCGTAGCCTGGGGCATGGATGTGCTGGCATGTGTCGCACATCCCTCTCCAGATAGAGCAAAACAATTCGCGCAGATGGGAATTCAGATGACCACTGATGAAGATGTGATTGCCAGGGCGGATTTTCTGAGCGTGCATGTCCCGCTGACCACTTCGAATCGCAATTTAATCAACAAAGAAGCGTTAGCGACCATGAGGCCGGGCGCATACCTGGTCAATCTGGCGCGTGGAGGTGTCGTTGATGAGGCAGCGCTCTTCGATGCTTTAACCGAAGGTCGGTTGGGTGGTGCAGCCCTGGACGTTCACCAGGCAGAGGGCGAAGGCAAGATATCTCCCCTGGCTGAATTAAAGAACGTTATTCTGACTCCACACATCGGAGCCAGCACGTTCGACTCACAGCGGGAGATTGGCGAAATTATCATTGAAACTGTAAAGAGTTTCAAGACAGAGCGATCATCTACCCTACTAGAGACATCGTAGGCGTGTCAATTAATTTCAACCGTGAATTAGCCAGATAATGGAGAGAAAAATGTTAAAGAAAACCACACAATTGAAGCAAATGCTGCAATCCGACCAGCTGGAAGTCATTATGGAAGCCCACGATGGGCTTAGCGCGAAAATTGTTGAGCAGGCCGGATTCAAGGGAATATGGGGAAGCGGGCTGACGATCTCCGCTTCGATGGGGGTTCGCGATAACAATGAAGCAAGCTGGACCCAGGTGCTTGAAGTGATGGAGTTCATGAGCGACGCGACCACCATCCCTATTTTGTTGGATGCGGATACGGGTTATGGCAATTTCAATAACGTCCGCAGATTGGTGCGCAAACTTGAACAGCGTAACGTAGCCGGCATGTGTATTGAGGACAAGCTGTTTCCCAAAACCAATTCTTTCATTAACAGTGAGCAACAACCACTGGCAGACATCGAAGAATTTGCCGGAAAAATCAAGGCTGCAAAAGACACACAACAGGATCCTGATTTTTGTGTGGTCGCCAGGGTCGAGTCCCTGATCGCAGGGTGGGAGTTGGATGAAGCCCTCAAGAGAGCCGAGGCTTACTCTCTTGCCGGTGCCGATGCAATTCTTATGCACAGTAAGCTTAAAACCGCCGATCAAATCCTGGAATTTATGCGGGAATGGCAGAATAGATGTCCAGTTGTGATTGTCCCAACCACCTATTACAATACGCCAACTTCTGTTTATGAGCAGGCAGGCATCAGCCTGGTTATTTGGGCCAATCATCTGCTTCGATCCAGTATTAAGGCCATGCAGCAAACGGCTGCACAGATTTATGAGGAGCGATCCATCAGCTCCATAGAAGGTCAGGTTGTTCCGGTGAAAGAGATCTTTCGTCTGCAGGACGCCGCAGAGTTGGAAGAGGCTGAAAAACAATATTTTCCTAAAGTTGGTGTTGAGGGATCGCAGGTCTAGGCATAGCACGTTCCAGCGCTGAGTTCCGAGTCCCCAGTCTACCAGCATGATCCAGGGCTCTGCTGCATTCATCTAACTTTCAAGGTTTGGAGAGGTCAAGATTGCACGTAAATACACACAGCGAACTACCCTATGCTTTTGTAATCGGCTTGGATTGCATAACAGGACTACAGACCGCACGCATCCTGGCTGGGCATGATATTCCAATTATTGCGTTAGCCAAGGATCCCAACCATTTCTGTTGTCAGACACGGGTATGTGAGAAAATCATTCGGGCAAATACAGCTGGTGAAGAGTTTATCGAGGTGTTGGAGGCCCTGGGGCCGCAGCTGAGCCAAAAAGCAGTCCTCTACCCATGCACTGATATGAGCGTATTGACCATTTCCCGTCATCGTCACCGCCTTGCTGCCTGGTATCACGTGGTACTCCCCGAGCCCGAAGTGGTTGAGATGCTGATGGATAAGGTAAGCTTCTATGCCTATGCCCAGGAAAAGGGATTGCCCATACCAAAGACATTTCTCTTAAAAAATAGAAATGATGCTGAAGCAGCAGCAAATGAGCTTACCTTTCCCTGCATTATGAAACCCCCAATGAAAACACCAACCTGGGAAAAACATACCCGGGCCAAGGTGTACAAGGTAACCAATCCAGAGGAATTTCTTGCGCTATACGATCAATGCTCAGGCTGGGCTGATCTGCTGATGGTTCAGGAATGGATTGAGGGAAATGACGCCACCCTTTATTCCTGCAATTGCTATTTCAATGCCGGCTCTGAGCCGATGGTTACTTTCGTGGCCCGTAAGCTCCGGCAGTGGCCTCCTCAGACGGGAACGAGCTGCCTGGGAGAAGAGTGTCGCAATGACTTCGTTTTGGAGGAGTCGATTCGCTTATTCCGAAGTGTCAACTACCGTGGGTTGGGTTATGTGGAAATGAAACGCGACGAACGCACGGGGAAGCACTTCATCATCGAACCCAACATCGGCAGGCCAACAGGCAGGTCAGCCATCGCAGAGGCAGGAGGCGTTGAACTGCTTTACACCAAGTACTGCGATGTCCTGGGTTTGCCGCTGCCTGCGAATCGTGAGCAGAAATATAAAGGCGTGAAATGGATCTATCTGCAGCATGACATCCCGTCCGCGTTGCATTACTGGAAGCGGGGAGAACTCACGCTTCGAGAATGGTGGCGTTCGGTTCGCGGTGCCAGACGGGATGCTGTTTTTTCGTGGACTGACCCAGCCCCGTTTTGGTATTCCTTATGGAAGGTTGCCAAACAGCTGGTAAATCACAAATAAGTAACCGGTACCAGGTTAGTCTTAAAGGTAGACTTTTGAGGATATACCATGAAAGAAATCAGTAATTACGAACAGCTTAAAACATTTTTTCTGGAGTGTCGAGGCGATCGAAGCAAATTGCCGGACGCCTCAATTGCCATTCCGGTCAATGCCGAGGGCGATTTCGAAACTGTTTTGGGAGTGCTTGGTGATATTGCAAAGTACACAGGTGCCCATACTTTCGAGGTCATCCTTGCGATTAATAACTATCCCGAGGAGAACGTGCCGGCAGAAATTGAACTCTTTCGATCCATGGGAGTTCTTGTCGAAGCAACACCGAGCGTGCGTCGTCCTGAGGAAGCTGTGTGTTTTTCTGCCCGCATGACAGGCGTTCGTGGTGCCAACACTGACTACTTAATACTTTTCGATGCTGATTGTCGAATCCCTAATTCGACGGCGTTGATCGACTGGTACATTGATCGTCAGCACGACGGTGTGGGACTGGCATACACACACGTAACATACTATGATTTAAAAAAGCTTCTATCGATTCGGGTGCGGATGATTGCGCACCATGGAGCACGATGGGTAAAAAGAGAATTACTCAGTATTCCCACGACGCGCGGCGGTAACTACGCTGCGAATCGGACAAGGATGCTGGAATATTACGACCAGAAGCTCCTAAGCGATGATCTCAATGTAGGACCAACATTCAAAGCCAAGGGACTTCGCATAGCTTACTCGGGGAAACGACAGCTTATTGTTCTGACCTCCGGGCGCGTGTTTAGCGGTGGATGGCTTAAGCTCATCCGCTACCTGCTATATCGACTGCGCTATAACCTGAAGATGTTGCCAGTTGGCCCGGATGTCACAAGCCGGTTACAGCGGGGGGATGATAATATCCGTAAGGTGAAAACTCGATGAAAAACAGTTCATGTTTTAAGGTTATTTCCACTATGTCCAAAAAAATAATTTTCATGCAAATCGAGCCGATGCATATGCATCCGCTCCATGGTTGATCGTGATGTTAAAAGATAATTTCGCATTACAAGAGACGATAATGTCGGGCTTATGGTTGTTCCCGTACGATACCCGACAGCTACTATTCAAAACTCTATCGCCACGGGCGTACAAGCATTTCCAGGAAATGAGAAATATAGACACCCAAAAGGGCCGTTCCATTAAGCCGTTTGACGAGCAGAGATCCATATTTGTCCATATCACGAAATGTGCAGGGATTTCGGTCGCCACGAGTCTTTTTGGTAATCTGGGTGGTGGACACTTAAGAGTACCGCACTATCAACTAATATTTAGTAAACGTGAATTCGAGGAGTACTTTAAGTTCACATTTGTTCGTAATCCATGGGACCGTCTGGTATCAGCATTTCTCTTCTTGAAAAAAGGAGGCGCGAATAAGGCAGACAGGCAGTGGGCACACGAAAATCTTTCCCGTTTTGCAGATTTCAATGGCTTTGTAACCGGCTGGGTGGGTCGGAAAAATGTCAATAAGTGGAAACACTTTGTGCCTCAGTATAAATTTTTGTGTCAGCCAGGAAGTCGGACTCCCAGCGTCGATTTCATTGGCTACTTTGAACACCTGAGCGAAGATTTTGCTTATGTCCAAAAAAGGTTGGGGTGTCATTCAAGCCTGCAGCACTTGAATAAGACTGAAGGAGGCAAGAAGGATTATAGAGAGTATTATACGGAGGCTGCAAGGAAGATTGTGGCTGATGTTTATCAAGAGGATATTCATATGTTTGGCTATAACTTCGACAACACTCTTTTGAAGAGGTAAGTTAGCTTCGCCCTGACTGATACCAGCTCTCTTTGTTAAATGTCACCAATATCCGGTCCATCATTGACGAAATCCATGCACGCTCGTCTCTCCTCATTTCCTTATTGCCTGATATCCCAAAAATAATGACTACCTTCTGATAGGTTGGTTTCATATTTATTTGACAGCTGGGAATGTTCCCGGCCAACTATAAAAGCCTCCTCGCGTAAAATCGAGGAGGCTTTATTGAATCAGGTACCGGGAGGACACGCTCAGGACTTTGATTCCGATAATCACCCAGGTTCGCGATTGGAGTATCTACCAGGTCAACTGTCCGTCTGGCGCTCAGTGCTACGCGAAAAATTGACCGCTAACAGGGCAATGCTGGGGCATTCACGATTTTATTGAGATTTGGACGCTCCCTCGCTATTCGTTACAGGCTGGGATGGATGAAATGCATTGAGTTGTTCAGCAGGTATGGCCGCCTGTAAGACCGGTTCCGCTTTCTCAAGCAAGCCGGCAAGCCGTTCCATGCTGCTGAGCACAAGGGGTGGAGGTATTTCATCCATCTGATCGATCGCATCCTGCAGGCGTGCCTGTCGTTCTTTGAGATCTGAAACAGGAATTGCTGGTCCTTCTGCCGCACGATCAGTGACGAGAAGTTTCCACAGAACCTGACATACCACCGAGATCGGCGGCGCTGCAATAATTCCCAGTAGGCCGAAAGCATCTGCCATGGCGAGGAGGATAACAAACGTCAAAACAGGATTATCAAGCGTACTCCTAAAAAGACGCGGCTTAACCAATATCTCCAGGGCGATCAGGACAATCAGGGTATAAAGAACTGTGGAAAGACTTAGCTCTGCACTGATTAACAGCCCCGAAACAAGAGGCAGAATTAGAGCCATTGCACCCCCCACTACGGGTATCATCCAGACTACTGCGCCGGTGACCGCCAGAAATGCGGGATATGGGGATCCAAGCAGCCAATAACCAATGCCCAACAGGACTACAGCCAGCAGGCTTTGGATTAATTCGCTGCGGGTGTAGCCGCCGATATCCTTATCAATGTTCCGCCAGATATCCCGCGCATGTTTGCGTTGTTCAGCGGGAAGTAACGATAGCCAGAGGCGCTCAAAGTGATTTTGGTTGATGCTCCAGTAAATGCTCAGGAACAGAATAACGAAAAGGCCGCCCACAAGGCCACTAATGCCTTCTGTAAAACCAAGGAGTGCAGACAATACAAGTTCTGGTTCACTCGTGATTGCATTAAAGAGCTGATTGGGCGCGGGCAACCATCCTTCCAATCCCTGCAACCATGTGGGTAACATCCATGCATTCTGCACCGATAGTTTCTCGGTTAACTGCTGAAAGTCACCGATCAGAAATCTTCCAACAAGAAAGAGTAAGAAACCAGAGATACCCACACCAGCCACGTACTGAAAAATTAAACGGAAACGTGTTACCAGGTTGCGTCGGGATTCACTTCTGGAAATTGACCGGAACGTTGCTGCAAGCACTAGTGAGATCAGAACATACAGGACCACAATACGGAACTGCCATAGCGCCACCAATGCGAGCAGTGTCGTCATGACCGCTGTACCAATCAGGGCGAGTCGTTTGGTCATGCTGTACCCGAATTGCTGGCCTGAGCCAATAGTTCATCGAGATCGGTTGTGATCGTTTCTATCTCATCCATCACCTGTTCAATCTGCATGATCGCCTGATCCGAGCCTCCCTTTTTGTGCCGTGCCTGTTTGCGCATGTCCTGAATGAAATCCTGGGCTTCGTAGCGAAGTCGGCTTGCATAATCGCGTCCGGCAGTGGGTTCCATTTCCACCGTCGTTTGCTGAAAGACAAAGTGATTGAGCGCAAGCTGGATAATGGCTGCGATCGGAATTGCCATGAGTGCTCCGGCAATGCCAAAAAACGTGGTAAAGGCAAAAAGCGCAAGGAGTGTTACGAACGGATTGACTCCCACAGTTCTTTTCATGATGCGCGGTACCAGCAGGCTGTTCTCCAATTGCTGAATGATGAGGGTCGCAACAATTACCCAAATGAGCCTGTCCGGCCCGATCGACCATGCAACCAGCGCTGCAGGGATGGCTCCAAGAAGTGGGCCGACCATTGGAATAGCTTCCAAAACTCCTGCTGCAAGCGCAAGTACAAAGGCATTCGGCAGGCCTATCACTAAATAGGAAATCAATGCCAGAATACTGATTGCCAGGCAAAGGATACCCTGCCCGGCAAGATACAAACCCACCTTGGCCTCCATGGCCAAAATAAGTTCAGTAATGCTTTCGCGCCGGTCCTGGGGGATCAGCAACACGAGTGCCTTGACGATTCGTGGTCCATCAAGAGTCCAGTACGAAGTGATTATGAGGATCACCATGGCTGTAAAGATGACTTGAGCGCCCACTATCACGTAATCCAATACCTGCGCTGCGGAACTCACCACTTCCGGTCCGGTCTGTTGTACTGGAAGCAGGCTGGGTAATGTGGCTGGGAGCATGCGGCCCAGGCGTATGAAAAATCGGTTTGGAGAATCCAGGATCCATGTACGCAGGTTTTGATAGTAGTCTGGCACTTCCTTCGCTATTGTCGCAGCTTGCTCGAAGATCAAGGGAAATAATAACCACAGGAAGCCAACAAGCAGGATAAGGAACACCAGGAAGACAAGAATGACTCCTGCAACCCTGGGAAGCCCTCGCTGGTATAACCAGTTTACGATGGGCCGAATTACTGTACCCAGCACGATGGCGATAAACAGGATGAATATGACATTGTAAAACCGGTAGAGAAGCCAGAAACAAAAGACCACAGAGACGAGAACCAGAGTCGCCCACACGACCCGCCGAAAAGTCCAATCATATGTCTGAGAAACCGGACCAACCGTCATCTTTTCCTACTCCTTTGAATCACCAAAATATATTAAGTGCTGTACACCATACGCCGGATCTTGTCAAAAGAGTCGCATGTAGCACGGCTTGAGATATATCGATGATGTAGCGATGGAGGCGATTTTGGATCAGAGTGAAGGCCTACGGGACAGTTTATCTATTATAAGCCTAGCCTGCTGCTCCCACCAAAGAGGTTTCATTAGTAATATCACGAACACCTGAGGGTGGGAGCACTCAGAGTTTGTTGGTCAATAAGCTCAAGCCGCCGCCCTCGGCGGCGCTTTTCGAGTAAATCCTGCGCCGAGGACGGCGCAGGGAGCAAACTCATCTACAACCTTTTAGTGCACCCCCTGAGGGTAGAGGGTAGGGCTTGTTTGTTAACAAACGGATTGCAGTATATAATAGTACCCAAATTATCGGTGTTTCTCATATCTTGCCCATTTATATACATGATAATCCAGATATCAAAAATGATGGACAAGCCGGTACACTTCTTCAGAGTTCGCGGGAAATGTGGATAATTCCAGGACGAAAACCCGCCTGCCTTTGCAGTAACCTACCGTTCCGAATCCCGTCTTGAAAGCGGTACATTGGAGATGAGCACAAACCATCAACAACAGGTTGCCCCGCATTTTCATCGAGCATTTGCTCGATATTTTTTATTAGTACGGATTATGCTCAAAGCTTGTCACGCAGGGCACCAGATGTAGCAGCGCCGCTCGGGGGCAATTGTGGGGATATCTCCGGGTACTTCTTGTCAAAGTTGTGCCAGGCAAAGCGAGTCAGAGTTTCAAGAACCCCACAGGGTGCCTAGGTCCAACTCGTATTTGTTGACAGGTATTTTTTTCAAATTGATCACCGCAGAGTGTCGAGTGGGCGGAGCGCGCCTGACCTCCATCATGCACAGCTCGTATAAATTGGAACTACTATTGTTTTCTCCACTGCAGCGTACTTCAGGAGGGTACCCGTGAAAATATTGATGATTTCCCCGCAGCCTTTTTTTGAGCCGCGCGGTACTCCCATTAGCGTTTACCAGCGTCTGGAAGGTCTGTCAGCGCTTGGGCATCAGATCGACCTCCTTACCTATCATGTTGGCAAGGACGTTGTTATTCCCAATGTTAAGATCCATAGGGTACGCAAAATTGGAGTAATCCAACATGTGCGCATAGGACCCTCCAGGGCAAAGATACTTCTGGATGTCCTGATCTTTTTCAAAGCAATTCGTATGCTGCTCACAAAACGTTATGATGTGATTCACTCTCATGAGGAGGCTTCATTTTTCGGTGTGATCCTTGCCAGGATCTTTCGCACGCGACATCTGTATGACATGCATTCCGTGCTTTCAAAACAGCTGGGCAACTTTGATTTTGGGAATAAACCCATCTTTGTTAAGATTTTTGAGAAGCTTGAGAGAATGGTCCTTAAAGCATCGGATGCGGTGATCAATGTGGGCTCCGATCTTGACGAATATGTCAAATCTGTGGATCCACACATTCAAACAATCACCATTGAAAACATTGCCCTGCATGCATACCAGACCCCCATCCAGCCGGAGGCTTTTACGGAATTGGCACAGAAATTAAACCTGCATGGCAGAATTCCGATCCTATACACTGGAACGTTTGAGAAGTACCAGGGATTGGACATGGTCCTTGGCTGTTTGGATCAGGTCATAAAACATTATCCCAATGCAATTTTCATTTTTGTTGGTGCAAAAGTGTATCAGGCCCAGGAATGGACCGAAAAAGCAGCAGGCATGAATCTGGCGGATCACACCCTATTTGTGGATGTGGTATCACCCGAAGATTCAATGGTATATCTTGCCTACGCATCCATATTGATTTCACCGCGCCTCAATGGGACCACGGTCCCCCTAAAAATCTACAGCTATCTACATGCCGGGAAGCCCATCGTGGCAACAAATATCAACGCGCACACCCAGGTACTAACTCCGGATACGGCGATGCTGGTGGAACCTAATAAGGATGCATTTGCCCAGGGCATTCTCAAGCTTATCGCGGATCCGCAACTCGGTGAATATTTGGGTGAAAATGCCCATCGCCTTGCCCAGGAAAAGTTCAACTACCAAAACTACATGATCAAGGTGAATAAGATATACAAGACACTTGAAACCGGCATGGCTGTAAAACTTCCTTCCGTTCCACAGGAATGATCGTATGTGCGGGATATGTGGTGTTGTTTCATTTCAACCGGGACATCCAACTGACAGGTACATGCTTGAACAGATGAATCAAACCCTGCATCATCGGGGGCCGGATGATGACGGTTACTATCAGGATACCCAGGCATCGTTGGCCATGCGCCGCCTGAGCATTATTGACCTGCATACGGGGCAACAACCCATCTCGAATGAGACTGGCGACATCTGGGTGGTGTACAACGGGGAGATTTACAACTTTCAACCGATCCGCGCCGAACTACAACAACGCGGGCACGTATTCAAAACCCAGTCCGATACCGAGATCATCGTCCATGCCTATGAAGAATATGGGGATGAATGTGTTAAGCGGTTCAATGGGATGTTTGCACTGGCACTATGGGATTCGCGCAGGTGCAGGCTTTTGATCGCACGTGACCACCTGGGGATCAAGCCTTTATATTACTGGGCAGGCCAGGACAAGCTGATATTTGGTTCCGAGTTAAAAGCCCTGGTCGTCCACCCGGATGTGCCTCGGCAGATCAATCTCACAGCCGTGGATCTGTTCCTGTCACTGGAATATATCCCGGCCCCGCTGACAATCTATAGGAATATCTTTAAGCTCCAAGCGGGTCATATTTTGGTACTGGAGGATGGGCATCTACAACTATCCCAGTTTTGGGACGTGCCGCGTCAACCTGTAGGGGGGGATGAGGATGAATGCGCGGAAACACTTGCCGGCTTGATCAAGGAAGCGGTCCAGATGCGCATGATCAGCGATGTGCCGCTGGGCGCATTCCTGAGCGGCGGAATTGACTCGAGTGCGGTGGTCGGGTACATGAGCCAGGCCAGTTCAAAGCCAGTCCAAACCTTCTCCATTGGCTTTGCGGATGATACGTATAACGAACTGCCATATGCGGCGGCAGTTGCGAAGCATTTTCAAACGGACCATCATTTTGAAGTGTTGAACCCTGATATTGCGAGTCTGGCAGAGCAGCTCGTTCAACATCACGATGAGCCGTTCGCTGACACATCTATTTTTCCCACCTATCTCGTTTCGAAGCTTGCGAGACAACATGTAAAAGTGGCGCTTTCCGGTGATGGCGGCGACGAATTATTTGCAGGCTATGATACGTATCTTGCTGAACGAATGAATTTTTATTATGGGAAGCTTCCTGGTGCGCTGCGTAGAAATATACTGCCAGCTTTTGCGAACCTGCTTCCTCCTCAACCTGCGAAGAAGGGAATGGTCAACAAGGTGAAACGAATGATTGAAGGGGGAGCACTGGACCCCGCTCTCCAGCATACGCGCTGGATGATCTTCATGGATGAGCGCGAGAAAAAGAGTTTATACAAATCGGACCTGCAGGACACCCTGCAGGATGGATCAACGGCCGGGTTCTTTGGAGAACACTTTCAGCAGGTAGATTCATTTGACGTGCTTGCCCAACAGCAATATGTGGACATGAAGACCTATTTGCCGGATGATATCCTGACCAAAGTGGATCGCATGAGCATGGCTGTCTCTTTGGAGGCGCGTGTGCCTCTGCTCGATCATCGTATCGCGGAATTTGGGTTGAACCTGCCGCCGCACATGAAATTAAATGGGTCGCGCACAAAGATTATTTTGCGAAAGGCGCTGCGTCGCGTCGTCCCGGATCTGGTGCTTGAAAAGCCGAAGCAGGGATTTAGCATCCCGATGAAACACTGGTTGTGCAGCTCGCTCAAGCCCATGATGCAGGACCTGCTCTCGAATGACACGGTACGCCAGCGCGGCTATTTCAAGCCTGAGGTGGTTTCCACATGGATGCGCGAACACCTCGATGGGAGGGTCAATCACGCTCACCGTTTGTGGTCCCTAATGGCACTTGAATTATGGCATCAGGCCTGATCGGTTCCTCATTTATGAATAAACAAGATTTGACAGCCAACATCACCTCCTATTGGGACCATCACATCCATGACCTGGCCATTGCCACACACCCGGTGGGCACGCCGGGTTTCTTCCGCCAGCTGGATGAGTATCGCTATGACAAGTTGAACTACCTTCCACGCCTGGTGAATTTCGCCGCGTATCAGGGTAAAAAACTGTTGGAAGTGGGATGTGGCGCGGGCATAGACCTGGTACGTTTTGCGCGTGCTGAAGCAGATGTCACAGGAATCGACCTGTCACAGACTTCCATCGATCTTGCGCGCAAAAATATTGAGCAAAACGGGCTAAAGGCGGATCTTTGCCTAATGAACGGCGAGCGCATGGACTTTCCCGATAACACCTTTGATGTTGTATACGCTCATGGAGTTTTGCAATACACCGCAGATAGCGGGAAAATGATGGCCGAAATTCATCGTGTGTTGAAACCGGGCGGCGAAGCAATCCTGATGGTATACAATAGAAATTCATGGCTGAACCTGATGAGACAGGTGACCAGGGTTCCGTTGGAACATGAAGACGCCCCTGTGCTAAAGAAATTTTCAATGGAGGAATTGAAGCAATTGCTCAAACCCTTCAAGAGCCATCGGATTATCCCCGAACGCTTTCCAGTGAAGACCAAGCTGCATTCCGGTTGGAAAGCCCGTCTCTTCAATGACGTGTTTGTCGGAACATTCAACCTGATGCCCAAAGCATGGGTCCGCTCGTTTGGCTGGCATCTCATGGCATTTGCGGTGAAATAGATATGAAGCGCGATCTACGAGAATTGTCTTCCCGTCAATTTGATGTAGTAGTCATAGGTGGGGGTATCCACGGCGCATTGACTGCCTGGGATGCAACGCTGCGAGGCCTCTCGGTTGCGTTGATCGAGCGGGGAGATTTCGGTGGCGGCACCTCGCAGAACAGCCTTAAGATCATCCATGGCGGCCTGCGCTATCTTCAGGATGGTAACCTGGCGCGCATCCGCACCATGGCGCGCGAGCGCACTACATGGATGAAAATTGCCCCTCACCTGATTCACCCGCTGCCTTGTCTGACGCCCACGTACCCGAAGCTGACACGCAGCCAACTTGCGATGAAGGTTGCCCTCACCCTGAATGACTTGATTAGTTTTGACCGCAATCAATTAATCGACCCTGAAAAATTCCTTCCAGCGGGAGCAATCATATCCGCTGAAGAATGTGCGCGACTCCTGCCCGGTATTGACTCAAATGGAATGACTGGAGCGGCGGTCTGGCATGATGCGCAGGTCTATAACTCTGAGAGATTATTGCTGGAATTCGTTATTTCCGCCGCAGGAACGGGCGCAACCATGGCAAATCATGTGGAAGCCACGGGTTTGATCCAACACGAAAACACCGTCATTGGCGTACGCGCCAGAGACAATTTATCAGGACAGATATTTGACATTCAATCCAAAATGGTCATCAACTGTGCAGGAGCGTGGATCGATTGTCTGCTTGAAAGCACTGGAAAGATGACCAGACCCAGATTTGCGGCATCCGTTGCAATGAACCTCATCACCGATCAAGTGTGGAAAGGTTACGCCGCCGGATTGCCCAGTCAGCCGGCCAGAAGACGCGTCGGGAATAAAGATAAACGTTCGCAGCTATTATTCATTGTGCCATGGCAGGATAAATCCATGATTGGCACATGGCATATCCCCTGGCCTTCACAATCTCCAGATGCGTTTCAAGTGACTGATGAGATGGTCCAGGAATTTATTGACGAAGTGAACAGCGCCGATCCGTCCCTGGAGTTGACACTGGATAACATTCAGCATGTGAACTGGGGATTTTTGCCTTTCGAGAGTAGGGCTGGTAAAAATGACCCGCTGAAGCTTGTCCGCGACGGCCAGGTGATCAATCATCTAAAGGAAGATCGAATTCAAGGCCTGATCAGTCTGGTGGCGGTGAAGTTCACTACGGCGCGAGTGATGGCGGAAAAAGCAGTCAACCTGGCAGTTAAACAATTGAACCTCATAGGGATGCCATGCCGAACTCATATCACTCCAATAAGGGGGGGGCAGATCGAGAATTTCAACAAGTTCCTCAAGGGTGCATTTGATAAAGCGCCGCGAGGATTCAGCCCGGAAATCATTAAGCATCTGGCGTACACGTATGGCTCGGAATATGAGAGCATCCTGGATTACATGACTCATCAGCCAGAGTTAGGGGAAACTGTGGCTGAAGACTCACCTGTCATAAAAGCGGAGATCGTTCATGCAGTCCGCTGCGAGATGGCGCAAACGCTCAGGGATGTGATCCAGCGACGCACAGAGCTGGGCGCGGCCGGGTTGCCGTCCATGACTACGCTGCAAAATTGTGCGAGTCTGATAGGCAGTGAATTGGGCTGGAGTATTGAGCGCCAGCACCAGGAAATCGACTCTGTCATTCAGGCCTATCCCTTCAAACCCATGGAAAGAGTGACAGCGTAGTTTATGCAATCGAATCATCAACCCTGGCAGATCAAAATGTTTCGTCGTTCCATCAAGAAGCAACAGAAACTCAAAGCACTGTTGGAACTGCTCGGCGAAACCAAAGGTAAAAGATGCCTGCTTGTCACCAACGGTGACAACAACGGTGCGCTCAACTGGTACTTCCGTGAACATGGCGGCGAATGGACGTGGGCGGATGTCTCTGGCGAGAACAATGACCAGATTTCCAAACTGCTGAACCAGCCGGTCCATGCCTACGGGGAGGATAACTTTCAAATCCCCGATGGCCAGTTCGATTGTGTTGTCTCCATTGATGTGTTGGAACATCTGAAACAGGATCAGCCCTTTCTAAAGGAAGTAAAGCGGGTCTTAAAGCCCAGCGGCAAGGCTGTCGTCACGGTCCCCAATGGAGATGAGAAGCTCCTTGCAAATCAAATCAAATGGAAGCTCGGCATGACGCCTCAAGTGTACGGTCATACGCGTGCAGGCTATACGGTGGCGGAATTATCTGACTCCATCCACAAGGCGGGCCTTCAAGTAAAGGACTCAGGTGGCTACTCGCGCTTCATCACCGAGATGATCGAGCTCGTCATTAATTTTGGTTATGTGCGAGTGCTTGCCAAAAAACGCGGCGGCGCGCAGGCGGGTCATATTGCGCCTGTTTCCTCCGCTGAATTGAAGACACATGGCATGGCATATAAAATCTATTCGTTTCTTTTCCCCCTTGCGTGGGCGGTCAGCCTGCTCGATCATCTGCTGCCCGCGAGAACCAATAATGCAGTGGTTGTCACCGCGCTAAAACAGGATAACGAATGAAAGTATTGATCACCGGCGCGGGTGGATTCATCGGAAGCCACCTGGTGGATAGCCAGCTCGAACAGGGACATGACGTGCGGGCGGTCGACCTCCACCTTGACCTGCTGAGGCATCAATCGGCACATCCTCATCTGGAAGCGGTCCCCGGCGATATCACAGACGAGAATCTGCTCAGGAAAGCTGTTGAGGGTATGGATGTTGTCTATCATCTCGCCAGCGCGCACCTGGATGTGAGCCTGTCAGATGAACAGTACCGGCGCGTGAATGTCGGTGCAACATTGGCTCTGTTACGAGCGGCGAAACAGGCAGGAGTCAAGCGTTTCGTCCATTGCAGCAGCGTGGGTGTGATCGGGGATGTGGATAATCCTCCCGCTGATGAAACCACAGTCTGTTACCCGACCAATATCTACGAACGGACCAAGCTGGAAGGCGAAAAGGCCGCGATCGATTTTGCCCGGCGAACGGGCTTCCCCGTAGTTGTGATGCGTCCCGCATGGGTCTACGGACCGCGCTGTCCACGCACGGCAAAGTTAATGCGGACGATATCCAGGGGCAGGTTCCTATTCTTTGGCAAGGGTCAAAATATGCGCCATCCCGTCTATATCAGCGACGCGGTCCGGGGTCTGGAATTATGTGCGAGCACGGAGGGCGTACATGGTGAGGTGTTTATCATTGCTGGCGAAAACGCTGTGCCGGTGTCCGAGCTGGTGAATGTGATGAGCGCGGAACTGGGCGTCCGCCCACCAAAACTTCATCTGCCGATCACATTGGGCCTGCTGGGTGGTTATTCACTTGAAGTC